>NZ_JACJOR010000514.1:0-15516 GCF_014695615.1 Leptolyngbya sp. FACHB-711 | reverse complement strand
GTTGAATTGCGCTAACTGATTGAAACTGGGCTAAAAATAAAGTTATCCTGCTTTACGGTCTGCGATATTCATTTTTGTCGGTTAACCATTCGCTCAGAATGTTTTGCGATTTGGTTTGATACGCGGTTCTGCTATAAAAGGACTTCAAAAGATCAGCCCCTGAGAAGATTCATTGTCCAACCGCTCGGATTCGTTGAGGCTAAGTAACCACCGTTACAAAACCCTGACAAAGGCTTTGTTAGCTTTGAGGAAAGTTGCTTCAACCCTGATCTGATTTTAAAGGATTTATGAAGCTTCTCAGTCCCCTCTTGAGAAAACGCTGCCGTGGGATTGGTTTATATCCAAATCGTTGAAGGCAATCCTCATCTTCGATCACTGCTAGGTTGGCATTTGCAGCAGGTCGGCTTTGGTGTGCACCAGTCGGCAGACCTTCAGCAGGCAAGAGAGGTGTTTTTGAGCCGCCAGCCCCAGCTTGTAATTCTTGATGCCGATCTGGCTGAAGGAGATGGTGTTGAGTTTTGTCGATGGCTGCATCAGGAGCACCAGGTCTTGGTGATGATGCTTTCGGCGCGAACTAGCGAAGCCGATATTGTCAGAGGGCTACGGGCGGGCGCAGATGATTATTTGACAAAGCCCTTCGGAATGCAGGAGTTTCTTGCCAGGGTCGAAGCCTTAACCCGTCGCAGTCGGACGATTGCCGCTCCTGCCTCTCTAGATTATGGCGACCTCAAGATCGATTTAGTGCAGCGACGAGTTCAGTTTAAGGGAGAATTAATCGACCTGACTCCCCAGGAGTTTAGCCTGCTCTACGTTCTGGCTCAAGCAGACGGAATGCCCCTGTCGCGATCGGAGCTGCTGCGAAGAGCCTGGCCCGACGAGATCGACAATCACCGCACGGTCGATACCCATATCCTGGCACTGCGGAAAAAAATTGAAATTGATCCCCGCCAACCGAATCTGATCCAAACGGTTCGTAATGTTGGCTATCGCTTTAACGTCGAGTTACTGGATGCCAACCGTGCCAACGCCAAGCAAAACGGCAGGCAAAACGGTCAGAGAGCAAACTCCAGAAGTCCGATGATGACGCCTCTATCGTCCTAACAATATTGCTCTAACAATGTTGCTCTAACAATATCGCTTGCCCGTCTCTGGCTCAAAGACCAGGAGATGATCAAAATCCAGCTGGAGTGACACCCGATCGCCCGGTCGAATCTGCACCGAGGGCATTACCTGAAACTGAATTGGGGCTGGGGCATCTGTTGGGGCAGTGGTTTGAGCATCTGGCAAAATCGATCGCACCAGAATTTCGCGTCCCAACGGTTCCACAAGCTGCACCTCGACCCAGAGAGAATTTGCCTCATCAGCTGAGCATAAAGACAAATGCTCTGGACGAATTCCCAGGTTAATCTGCTGTCCAGATTTCCAGAGAGATCGCCAGCGATCGGGACAGGAAAGGATTTGATTCTCCAAATGAAGCCGTCCCTCCGCATAAGTGGCAAGCAAAAGATTCATTGGCGGATTCCCCAGGAAGGTCGCGACCATTTGATTCGCTGGCTGGCTATAAACCTGCTGCGGCGTACCAATCTGCTGAATTTTGCCCTGCTTCAGCACCACAATCTGATCGGCAAGAGTCATGGCTTCAACCTGATCGTGAGTCACGTAGAGACTGGTAATGCCAAACTGCTGATGAAGCTGTTTTAGCTCGGCGCGGGTTTCATCCCGGAGTTGGGCATCTAGATTGGAAAGCGGCTCATCTAGCAAAAATACCTGCGGCTGCCGCACGATCGCCCGTCCTAGTGCCACTCGCTGCTGCTGTCCGCCCGAAAGCTGACCTGGCTTGCGATCGAGCAAGTGCTCTATCTGAAGCGATCGCGCTACGGTTTCAATTTGAAGACGAATCTGATGCGACGGACTGCCCCGCATTTTTAAGCCAAACGCTAAATTGTCCGCCACGGTCATGTGTGGATACAGTGCATAGTTTTGAAACACCATTGCCACATCACGATCGCGAGCCGGAACCTGATTCATCAGTCGATCGCCAATATACAAACTGCCCTCGGTGACAGCCTCTAATCCGGCGATTGTCCGAAGAATGGTTGACTTGCCGCAGCCCGATGGACCCACCAGCACCCAAAACTGCCCGTCGGGAACTTCAAAGGTAATTTGCTCGATCGCGGTTGCCGTACGAAAGCGGCGGCTAATTTGATGCAGGAAAACTCGTGCCACGGTTAGAATTCAGTCGATCGTTTGCGTTGCAGTTGGTACAAGAGGTTGTTTCAGCCGGAGCAGCCGTCCTGCATTCGCCTCCCAACCTCCACCAGTGGGGGACTTGCCGATTCGGGTTTGATTCAAAGTTCCTCAGCCCTAGGAGACTTTTGGCTTTCTTCCGGCTCAAAGCCCCCAAGAATGCGGAATTTAGGGGGGAAATGCAGGAGCTTTGCGGCTCTTCAAACTGCCTCTAACGTTAACCTAGCGTGAATCCAAGTCATTTTTATCAGTTCTTTTTCAAATCTGTATTAATTCAGGAAGTAAATGCTAACGCCGATCGTAAAGAAACAGTGATAAATATTGCAGCTTACAATTCTTCTCGTCAATTCGTTTGCTACCCCACAGTTTGGCATTTCTTCTCCTGTAACCAGCGTCTTAAGGAAGTCTTTTGAAACGGTAAACCCTAGCGTTAGATCGATCGGTGACTGCTGTGTGTTTGTGTTGAACGACAGGCGGAAACTGTTTTGCTAGAGCCCATAATTCACTCAATAAGCTGACATCGGCAAGCGAGAGGTTTCCCTAACCTGCCCGATCGCGTTTACAAACAATGCGGCTGTTTTCTATTAAAAGTAAACTTTAATATCAGAGCAGGAAGCCGCCTGAAAAAGAGACTATATTAGAAATCGAAGCAGCCAAGCTTCCCTGGCAGATCCAATCAGCTAGACAAGTCAAATACAAAGAGGTAAAAACTCTGTATCTATTGAATCTGTCTCGTTTAACCGTAACAGCATCCGGCAGTTTGTTGATATTTCCTCTAGTAAATATCAGAGAGTAATGTCTCTGGCTTCCATTGAGTCTGCACCGTTTAAGTGTTGGCATTCATGGTTCGATCAGGACAACTCTGGATAGAATTATATGAAGGGGGGAAATCACTCAGCAATTCTATAGCGCGGGTGCTGTTACCACTTTAAAGGCACGCTTAAAGACAAGCTCTGCCTTCAGGGGTTTAACGAGAGACACAGGGAAAACACATGGCAATTATTGCTGTCAAGGCTTGGTATCTGCAAAAGTATGAGCCAGCGCGAGAGCTGGAAAAACGTCCTCACGATCTGCGCCTAAGCAAAAATAGTTTGTTAAAGTCTGCACTGCGAGCTGATTTTTTAGAAGACAGCGAAGAAGTCAAACAAGCCGAGTGGTTTCAGCGGTATTTAGATGGCGAAACCGTTGAGTTTTATATTGAAGGCAGTGGTGGATACGCTATTTCTAATATTGACTTGATTAGCCATGAAATCTACTTTACAAAGCAAGATGTCATGGCTTCTCTAGAGCCGATCGTCTTTCTTTGCTATCAAACCGAATTTGCCGAGTCGGGCGAGTTGCTCCGCGATGAGCTTAACAGCATTCTTGAAAAAACCAACCGTCGATCGCGCTTTCCTCTCATGTTAGAGGAGTCTCATCGTTTGACGGATGGGCCTGCTCGCTTAAACAGTACCCTGATGCGAAAAATTCGGAAGAGCCTGATTTTTATCGCAGACGGCACCCCCATTTTTCAGCTCGACAGCACGCCGCCCCAACCTGTCCCCAGTCCCAAAGTCTGCGTGGAGATGGGCTACGCACTGCAATGCAAACGCACCGAGCAAATCCTCCTGACCCAGATGGAACGCCCCGACATCACTGGACAGTTTCCTTTCGATTTACCCAGCGGCAACCGTCTGGTGTATCGCAATAAAACAGAGCTGCATAAATTTTTACCGGGAGCGATCGAGTCCCAACTTCAGCGATTCAACCTGATTTAGCTCCTGCTCTAGATCAGGGTTCAGCTTAGCGGGGCACGGCAAACTGCGGCTTGAACTCGATCACGGCACACCCCAAATGTTTTTACCCAGCGTCCACCACCATATGGGCACAACGTGGATGCACGACGGTCCAAAGCAGGGCATAGTCGATGCTACCTGTCGCGTTCACGGGGTTTTTAATCTGCACATTCCAGCAGTTCAGTCTTTCCAACCAGCGGTTATGCAAATCCAACGCTGACAATTATTGCGCTGGCGATTCGGATTGCCGATCGAGTGAAAGCCATTATGAAGTAACTCAGTTTTGCTCCGCCTGCCGTAGACGCACCACGATCGCCGTTCCCAAATGAGCAGCATCGGTCTGGGCAAGCATGGCGGCTGGAATAAAATCGCACTGCTTCATTGGACTAAACACTTCGATATCGCCCTGCATTTGCCGCACCAGGTCACGGGCGATCGCGAGTCCCAGCCCGGTTCCGGGAATGTCGGTTTTTGCCTGGACGCCGCGATAGTGCCGTTCAAACAGATGCGCCTGATCTTCCGGCGGAATACCCGGTCCCGTATCAGCAATCACGATTGCCTGCTGATGATTCGCGTAGGCAAGCACTCCCACATAAACAGCTCCGCCTACTGGCGTGTATTTTAGGGCGTTGTCGATCAGATTAGTCAGCACTTCGCGCAGTGCCTTCGGGTCTACCAAAGCGGGCGGCAGCGGCGTAGCGATCGAGGAATGCAGCATTAACTGTCGATCTTGAGCGATCGCATCGGCAGAACTCAGTAGCGGTGACAGCACTTCGGTCAGCGCGTGGGGTGTGACCTGAAGCAAAGCTCCCGTGACCCAGTTGGTTCCTGGAAGCAAAAGCGGCGACTTGCTGCTGGTCAGAGCAGGGGGAGAGGAGTCTGAGGCATTTGGGGATGGAGTTACCCCAGGCGCAATTTTTGCTGGTGGTGAACTGGGCTGCTCCCAGTCCAGAGCGACTTCAAACTGTTGCAGCAAGTCTTGCAGACGTTCGCTTTCACGGATAATGCCTTCTGCAACGGAGTAATTGCTGTCTTCGGGGCGGAGTCGCTTTAGCAGCAGCTTACCAAACGTGCGAAGGGCCGTGAGCGGATTGCGAAACTGATGCAGCAGAGTATCAAATACATCCTGCCGCTGATGATGCAATTGACGGAGCTGCCGCATATCCTGCGCTGCCCACTGTGCCCGCTGGTCGAGCAGACAGCCGATCGCCAGGGTATGGGCAATTTGTTCAATTTGCTCCTGTTCATTTTCGGTCCAGGGGCGATCGAGCCGAGCCGTAATCAGTAGCCCCATCACCACATTTTCGTGCATCAGCGGCAAAACAGACTGCTGCTGGCGGAGCAGGGCGCGTTCCGCAATTTGAAGCGGCGGCAGAGCAGTTTCATCGATTGTGACCGGGGCACGAGTTGAGGAAATTTCAGACGCAAGTTTCGGCTGTTCCAAATTAACTCGGTTTCCTCGCATCAGGCTGAGGGTTTGCTCATTACTCCACTGCATGACGCCTTCCGGGTAAGCAGCAATCGGAACAAGCGGCGCATCTGCAAGTTCAGTAAGTTCTTCAGTTAAGTAAACAATACTCAGCACTGCCCCCAACCCCTCGGTCAGCAGTTGAATTTGCGATCGACAGAGGGCAATAAATTCGGGGCTAGCAGGCGACAGCATGAATGTCTCGACAATTATTCACAAAACGGCTGTTCACAAAACTTCTACAAAACGATTGTTTACAAAACTTTAGAGAAGCGAGAGTCACTACATCAAGATGAATCTGACCGAAACAAAGAAATTGTCTAATAAAGATTAAAAACTGATCAAAATGACGCAGTTCCTCAACCAAGCCGGGTTTCCGGGAAATTTATCCTGTAGCTATCCACAATAAAGCCTAAAGCCTGGAAACATCAGCTTTTCAACTATTTTATTCAGAAATCTTGCGGACGGTAACGGCTCCCTTGAAATCCCTGGGTGATTATGAGAGCATATGTGAGGTATAGATTCTCTTTAGATTCTGTATCAATCGCTTAAAAAAGTTGAAATTTCAAACTTAAGCGGATATACTTTGCAGGGTCTTAGTATTTTGTAATCCTGGTTACATTAACCTAGTTACATTAAACCCTGACTACACAAAATCCTACTGCGTCGAGAAGAGAGGAGGTAGAGAGGTTGGCAAGAAGACGTAAGCGTAAAAGTCGCCGTCGCCTGGAAGGACGGAGAATCCTTGAGTTAGTGCCTCAGTACAGCATTGAAAGCGGCGAAGAAAAGCCCGTTACTGCGGCTCGGAAGTTTATTCAGGCTGAGGGTATTCTGCCTCCTGCCCTGCTTCTGGTTAAGCGTAATGAGCATACCACCGATCGCTACTTCTGGGCAGAGAAAGGTCTTTTCGGTGCCCAATATGTGGAGGAAAACCACTTCCTGTTTCCAAGCCTTCGGGTTCTGGAAGAGGACGGTGAAAACATTCCGGTTGGTGCTGGGACTCACTAGCATAGTCCAAGTGAGAGCCTATCTTTGGGTTTGCTGGCAATCTCAATCACCTGGCTTAAGAATTCAATCTCTACAGCTTGAAGCAAGATAATCGCTCCTGTTCAGCTCAATCGAGGCGGTTGTTTGGTAATTGCCTGTATAGGCTGGGTGATCGTAAATCTGAATCAGGTGAACTGTAATTCCTTAAATCAGGTTGGGATTGAACACTATTGAACCACAAGATGGTGCAAGCAAGGTAATCTAGCATTACTCTATTTCTGGAGAAAGCTATCCAGGCAAGCAAGCGGGGTCTATATCGATCTCGCTTTTTTGCTGCACTTCCTTTGGTGCTCCTTCCTTTTGTGTTGCTCTTTGTTCTTTTTTATATTTTCTTCCACTGCTTTGCTATCAATATTACTGAATATTTTTTTGCGGAAAACTATCTCAAGATATACCGTCTAAACCTGCTTTACGATAGATAGGCTTTGACCCAGCTTGAGGGATCCTTTCCAAACGTTTTTATAGAGGAAGGCAGGAAATCTGTTGAAAAATCAGTCTATATTGAGGAATGTAAAGTCTTTCTAATCGGCACGTTGCTATGGCTTTGATTCGGATTCCTCCTAGCTGGCAGTTGCCGGAGCGCACCGTCACTCCCGAATCTGCTTTCTTTAATCGACGGCGTTTTTTGAAAGGGCTGGCAGGTGCGGGAATTGCGGGGGCTGCGCTGCCCTTGATTGGCTGTCAGAAACAAAAAGTGCTCGACCAGGCTGCCATTGCCGGAACCCAGTCGCTTGCTGTAACGCTGAATCCAGCTTTTGCTCAGGTCGATCGTCCACTGACCAATGAACTAGTTGCCGCAACGTACAACAATTTTTATGAGTTTGGTAGCACGAAAACTGCAGTCTGGCAAAATGCACGAGCGTTGCCGATCGATGACTGGAAGGTTGAAGTCACTGGATTGGTCAGCAAGCCCCAGACATTTGATTTGGACGACCTGACCCGCAGGTTTCCTTTAGAGGAGCGCATTTATCGCTTTCGCTGTGTGGAAGCCTGGTCCATGGTAATTCCCTGGGTAGGCTTTCCGATGAATCTGCTGATTCAAGCCGTAGAACCCACCGCTGCGGCAAAGTTTGTGCGCTTTACTTCCTACTACAACCCGAAGGTCACTTACGGTCCCCTCTTTCCGCCAAATCAGTTTCTTCCCTTTCCTTATACTGAAGGAATGCGGCTCGACGAGATGGCAAACGAGCTAGCGTTTTTTGCAGTCGGGGTTTACGGGCATACGCTGCCGAAACAGCACGGCGCACCCCTGCGGGCAGTGCTTCCCTGGAAGTATGGCTTTAAGGGCGCGAAGTCGATCGTCAAAATTGAGTTTGTAGACCGTCAGCCTGCTACCTTCTGGAACACACTGAGTCCGAGTGAGTACAAGTTTGAATCCAACGTTGACCCGGCTGTGCCTCATCCGCGCTGGTCGCAGTCGCAGGAACGGTTTGTCGGTGCAGAGGCAGAATTTAGCTGGACTGAGAAGCCAACGCTAAAATATAACGGCTATGGAGAATATGTCGCCTCACTGTATGCCTGATCAGCAGTGCGCCACTGGGCTCAGAGATTCCTCCATTGCTCCTCCATTAATTAAGTATGCATTGATTGAGTACGCATTTTAGGGCGCATCCTAGCACGTAGTACGCACTACATCAGGACGCCTTACGCCATTCAGGTTGCAAATTTCACTACCTCAGGAGGCTTGAATGACGCAACAAGACACAATTTTTGAGCGATTTCTCGCGCCGATTTTTCGTAACTTTCTGATCGATCGCGAGGCACTGCTGCGCTATCAGCAAAGTAAAAACTGGGAGCAGGAGTGCGATCGGTTTCGCCAGCCCGCTGTAGCGTATCCCGACTATTACCAGTCGCAGAATTTCCACGGGATTAAAGGTGGTTATCTAACGGTTGGGGCAGCCGTGACCTACGACCCGATTACGCATTACGTTTTGCCGCCGAATGAGGAATGGGTGCGTCAGGGTTTAATCGATCGCGTGTGCTGTCGTCCCCACCGGATTCTGGATTTGGGCTGTGGCACTGGCTCCACTACACTGCTGCTCAAACAAGCATTTCCGCAAGCCGACGTGATTGGACTGGATTTGTCACCCTATATGCTCGTCGTGGCAGACGATCGCACCCAGCAAGCCGGACTGAAGATTACCTATCAGCAGGGCAACGCCGAACACACCGGATTTCCTGACGCCAGCTTTGATCTAGTGACTGCATCGCTGCTGTTTCACGAAACGCCACCAATCGTCTCTTGTGCCATTTTGCAAGAATGCTTCCGTCTGCTGAAACCAGGCGGTGAGGTGCTGATCTTGGACGGTAATCAGGAAACGCTGCGCCAAACTGAATGGCTAATGCAAATCTTTGAAGAGCCTTATATTCAAGCTTTTGCTCGGGGCAGTGTTGATGACTGGATGCACAGGGCAGGCTTTCAGGAGGTACGGACAGATACTCACTGGTGGATTCATCAGGTGACGCGAGGCGGGAAACCCTTGCCCTATCAGAAAGTCACATTTGGGGCTGAGGCAGCAACTCGCGAAGCAGCGCAGGCTCACGAGGAAAACGGAGTTTGGGCAGCAGGGTCCTGAGGTTGGCGAAACTCCATGCGGTAGCGATACAGTGCAACCGGGCGCGAGGTTCCAAGCGGATTAGCAGAGGGCAGTGTCTTGAAATAGTTGGGGTCTTGCGGCGACAGATAGACCGCAGTAACCTGATCGGCGGTGATCAGCGGCTCATCAGACAAGGCTGTGGATTGGCGAGTGTAGGCAGTCGTATTTTCTACTTCATTAAAGTAAGGCTGGGGCATGCCGCGAAACTCCTGCTGAAACAGTTCTGTGGTGACAAAGCGATCGGGAGCAGGCTGCTCGATCGATCGTCTGGTCACGGTGGAAACGAGCTGACGATTACCCTGAAGAGGGAAGTGCTTTGCATCGCCTCGCAGTAAGGTGATCTGGCGATTGGGGTTTTGTGGATCAACCTTCACGGACAGCACCGATCGATCGCCCAGATAGGCTCTGGCAAGGCTGAGCCCGTTAAAGGCACGATCGGAGACAATTTCAGGACTTCGAGAAACGATGGGTAAAAAGGCAGACCAACCTCGGGGCTGAGCCGAAACAAAGCGCACCGGAAACGTGACAGGCTGATTGAGAAACTGACGATTACTCTCAAAACCAGGCGTAACCAAATCAGGAGCCAACGGAGCTACCAGATCAACCAGCGTTGTCGTTACAGTCCATTCGCCTGCAAACCAATCGGGATAAGCTAAATTGCCCTGCGCAGGTTCTGCGATCGGTTTACCCTGCCAATTGGGAAACTGAGTTAAGCGATCGCCCAACGGGTCTGCCAAAACCGTACCGCTACAAAGCAGCCACAATAGCACCAGCAGACCCAGCCAAATCAGTCGTCCTCTCCACTGCTTTAGCATTTACAAACTTCCTACTGGCTCCGGTTGCCATACATCCCCGTACTGATTTCGCAACGCTTCCCAGGCTTCGACTTGTCCGGGTGCGTATTCTCCGGGCTTGCCCCACTGCAAAAAGAGACTCAGCATGTTGTCGCCCTGCTCATCGACAAAGCGAATGGCATAGGTCGTAAAGTTACCGCGCTTGGCTTCCCCAGTTTCAAACTTCACCTGGGTAATCAAATCCATGTTCAGGTGAAACTCAAATAAATCCTGGTGCATATTGGCGTATTTGCCTTTGGGCAACTCGGCGTAAAACAATTTTTCGATCGTCCCCCGCACTTCTAGCACTGCTGCTCGACTGGTCACGATCATTCGCAGTAGTCCCAGCGATTCACAGGCTTCTAAAAATTCTTTCAGCGTCCCAGCCATTTTGATTTCCTGTTTGTTGGCGATCGAGGTTCCTTTTTTGCACTTTAAACCAAACTGCAATCGGTGGGGAGATAAGGAGAGGGGTGGAGGGGGAAAGGGGATGAGGGGAGGTCGGCTAGGCTTTGAGGCCGGGAGGAGGTGCTTTCCGTAGTGCGGAAGGGGGAGATCCGCAGCGTTTGCGGCAGCGATGATCGATCCAGCCCCTTAAAATATAGAAAGAAACCGTTAAGAAGTGTATAGGGTTTTCATGGCAGATCAACTAATTCGAGCAACAGCTGCCGACGGTGGAATTCGGGTGGTCGGGGTGATTACGACTCGTCTGACAGAAGAAGCCCGTCAGCGGCACGGGTTGTCCTATGTGGCGACCGCAGCCCTGGGGAGAACGATGTCATCGGCGCTGATGCTGGCATCGAGCATGAAGCAGGAAGAAGCAAGGGTGAATATCCGCGTCAAGGGCAATGGTCCGTTGAGCGGGGTCATGGTTGATGCAGGCAGAAATGGGACAGTGCGCGGCTATGTAGATAACCCTGATATTGAATTGCCACCGAATGCGAGAGGCAAGTTAGATGTGGGCGGTGCAGTGGGCAGCGATGGCTACCTGTATGTGGTGCGCGATATTGGCTATGGCTATCCCTATTCCAGTACGGTGCAGCTTGTTTCTGGCGAGATTGGCGATGACGTTACGCATTATCTAGTGCGATCGGAGCAAACTCCCTCTGCGCTAATTGTAGGCGTGTTTGTCGGGGCGGAAGGCGTGACAGCATCAGGCGGCATTCTGATTCAGGTGCTTCCCAAGGCAGCAAACGATGAGGCTCTGGTGGAAAAGCTAGAATCACGGCTGGGTGCGCTGGCTGGCTTTACTCCCCTACTTCAGGCGGGCAAATCGCTGCCCCAAATCTTTGAAGACCTGCTGGGCGATGAAGGGCTGCAAATCTTCCCGGAAACCCAGATGCTTCATTTCCACTGCGGCTGCTCATTCGATCGTGTTTTGGGCGCACTCAAGATTTTGGGCGAAACCGAACTGCAAGACATGATTGTCAAAGACGAAGGGGCAGAAGCCACCTGCCATTTTTGTAGCGAAGTGTACAAAGCAAATCAGCAGCAGCTTCAGCAGCTCATTGAAGAACTGCGGCTAGAGCAGGCCCACTCCTGATGCAGCCGATCAAGAAAATTCTAGGAGGGGGTCAGGGTGAATCTGCAAATCTATCTAGAGCGGCGATAGGCTAGTATTATCTGAAACCCCTGTCCGCATCTCGCTTGATGGTTCAACGGATTTGCCCATGACTCCTCCCTCAGAACTCGAAACGGCGACAGCATTTCCCTCAGATTCCCTAGATGAATCCACTGCCCCGTCTTCGATCGGCACGATCGCCCCTGACCGCGATGCTGATCTTGATCCAGACGACGATCTTCTCGATGACGTGGAGATGTCTTTGTTTGACCACCTGGAGGAACTGCGCCAGCGAATCTTTTATGCGCTAATTGCGGCAGTGATCGGGATTGTGGGTTGCTTTCTCTTCGTCAATCCGATCGTTGAACTGCTTGAGGTTCCGGCAAAGGGAGTCAAATTCCTTCAGCTTGCACCGGGCGAATATTTCTTTGTGTCGCTGAAAGTGGCAGGCTATAGCGGCTTGCTGGTTTCTAGTCCCATGATCATGTATCAGATTGTGCAGTTTGTGCTGCCGGGCTTGACTCGCAAAGAACGCCGTCTGCTTGCCCCGATCGTCTTTGGCTCTAGCATTTTGTTTGCTGCGGGTTTAGCCTTTTCTTACTATCTACTGATCCCTGCTGCGCTCAACTTCTTTATTACCTATGGTGAGGGCGTAGTTGAACAGCTTTGGTCGATCGATCGATATTTTGAATTTGTGCTGCTGCTGCTGTTTAGTACCGGACTGGCGTTTCAAATTCCGGTGATTCAGCTTTTGTTGGGGCTGCTTGGCATTGTGAACTCTAAGCAAATGACCGCAAATTGGCGATATGTGGTGTTGGCGGCGGCGGTGCTGGGGGCTGTGCTCACGCCTTCGACCGATCCCGTGACGCAAAGCCTCTTAGGGGGAGCTGTTTTAGGGCTTTACTTTGGCGGCATTGCAATGGTGAAGCTGTCGGGACGTTAATAAGGATTACCCTACTGCTCCAATAGCCATTCTGAGGCGCGCTCCCCTAAGTCGATCGGGATACTGACGGCTTTACCAAGGCGGGGGCGTTCTTTAGTTTGTTCCACGTAGCTTTCAACCTGCTCCACCCCACCCCAGGCATTGAGATAACCTGCAATCTCCTCCAGATGCGCTAAATATTCGGCTTCTGTCATGGGAAAAGAGGCTTGCTCCAGATATTTCCACATTACCTGAAAAAATACTTTACCCTGGACGCGCCTGAGCTGCACGTCAAAGGAGCGTCCCCATTTTGTGAGTAGCAGTTGGTGTAGGTCGTCTCCGGTCATAGGGCTTGTTCAAGATGCTTGTTAAGTTGCAGCCTGTCCTTGTTTTTCCTTTGCATTGTTCTTCCTTTGCATTGTAAGGTTGAAGCCTTGTATAGATAAATCACCTGCAAGAAATAATCGTGGCTTTTCGCTGCGTTCGCGACGCTGATTCCCAATTTCCTTACGCTTTTTTTTACGCGAATTGAATCAGATCATCTTCTGTAGAACGAGCAAGCCATTCATCAAAGTTGCTTAAAGTCGTAAGATCTGTAGCTTTTATCCGCATCAGTTCGTCTATTCCTGCGGAACATCAGGTATAAAAGGTAAAGATCAGTCGGACTCGAAGCGTATCCACAATCCTGAACCAAGTGCGTTTAATGCAGTTTGGATCAGCAGTATGAAATAGCAGTGTGAATCTTCAATTTGAATCGTTAAGTAGCAATGGAACTCTGGGAACAGATTAGCAAGCAGCGCATTAGACATATTGTCAATAGTTATCACCTGGATGGAGCAGAAACAAATGGGTTTGAAAGCTATTTGAACGACCTGCTGGAACAGTATCCGCGACCTTTGATTGAACTCGCCCTGATCGAAACCCTGATCGATCGCTGGCTTACCGTTCCCCTGGTCAGAGGCATTGAGTTTTTAACTCAGGCGCACCAGAAACTCAAAGACTGGGAAAGCCAGCCGATCGTCAGCACGATCACGCCCGAACAGTTTCATCAGATCGCCGGACTTGATCCCACTCCGATTTTTGGTTCTTCAGAGTATCCGCCGACCTGCCCGATCGTGCGACCGAGCTGAAATTTGCGATCTGGCAACGACTGCAATTCCCCATACAGAGATCTGCTGTTGTTGCAGGGCTTGAACCGCCGCTCTCGCCGTAGCTCCCGTGGTGTAAATGTCATCAATGAGCAAAACCCTGGACGGAGCCGATCGCGAAAATCGTCCTGCTCGAAAAGCGTTGCTCAAGTTTTGTTCCCGGGCTGTGGAAGTCAGCCGAAACTGGGCTTCGGTCAATCGCACTCGGATTAAGCCTTCTCGCTGCAAGGGCAGCCCGGTTCGATCACAAAATGCCTCTGCCAGCCGTTCTGCCTGATTAAACCCACGCTGCCGCTGTTTCTCGGCATGAAGCGGAATCGGAACGATCGAAAGCGGCTCAACGTTCGGCAAAGTCTTGAGCCAGGCTTGGGCGAGTCGATCGCCGAGCGGACGCGCCAACTGTGGCTGGTTGTGATATTTCAAGGCAGCGATCGTCCGTTTTAACGCACCGCCATAGTTTCCCCAGGTAAATACCGAAATTTCTTGAAGTTGTCCGGTTGGCTGACAGTCTAAGGAAAAATGCGCTGAACAACCCACCTGGCACCGATCGACCTGATGCCAGCAGTCCGGACAAAGCGCAGACGCGGTAAGCCGATCGCATAAGGGACAGGGCTTTTGCAGCAGCCAGTCGAGCAGGGTTGCTCCCTGGTTTAGCCCGGTGCGAAACAGTTTTTTCATGCTGACTTGTGGGATTGACTTGCCTGATCAACGGCTTGACCAACTGGACTAATGCTCTGTTCCGGGCGCGCTCGATCGCATTTGATAACCAGGGCTTAAATGTTAAATCACTCGATCGACAGTAGACAGAGGGGTGATTGAGATGGCTAGAATATAGTTCACAAATCTATAGTTCCACTTTTAGTTAGGGGATTTACTATAGGTTGTTATCTTCCCCTGTTTGCGTGGAAGGATAGTTGGTATCATCGATCGCTAGATTGCAGTTGCAATGGCTGAGAAAGATCTTAAAGACCTGCTCGATTCGAGCATAGATCTGGAATAAATAGATCTGGAACTGATTAAACCTTTGTAACTGAAACGAACTCTACTGAATCTGAGGACTTACATCAACTACACATGGCTTTGACCAAACCCAGTCGAGATTTACCGACAATCAACGAACGAATTCGATTCCCCAAGATCCGTGTGATTGACAGCGATGGTGGACAGCTCGGAATTATGGTCCCCCGCGATGCCCTGCGCCTTGCCGAAGAAAAAGAGCTTGACCTTGTACTAGTTAGCGACAAAGCAGATCCGCCAGTCTGCCGCATTATGGACTATGGCAAGTTTAAGTTTGAGCAGGAAAAGAAAGCGCGTGAAGCTCGCAAAAAGCAGCATACTTCTGATGTGAAAGAAGTGAAGATGCGCTACAAGATCGAGGATCACGATTATCAGGTGCGGGTAAACCAGGCGGAGAAGTTCCTCAAAGCCGGCGACAAGGTTAAAGCAACAATTATGTTTCGCGGGCGAGAAATTCAGCACAGCGACCTGGCTGAAGAACTGCTCAAGCGCATGGCAAAAGATTTGGACAGCGTAGCTGAAGTGCAGCAGGCTCCCAAGCGCGAAGGACGCAACATGATGATGATGCTCTCACCAAAGCGATAACCCTACCATCGCGGCTAATATTGCCTTGTTTTGCTTGATCGATAAGGCTTTCAATAAAGCGATCGAAGGCTCTGTCTCACTGAGGCAGGGCTTTTTTAATATGGCTCCGGAAGAAGAACTGGTCAGCCGGGAAAGGGGGCAGAGTCATGCATTGCCATACAACGTAGGCAAGATCAGAGATTTTGCAAGATAGCCTGTAAGAGGATGTTTAGAAATACGGAAGAGGTTGCAAAAGACTCAGGCTAGCTTGCGTAACATCAATCGAATCATCGCAAGGTAGATGAAGGTTTCTGAGGAGGCAGGTAAACGTTCGTAA
>NZ_JACJOR010000513.1:0-7153 GCF_014695615.1 Leptolyngbya sp. FACHB-711 | reverse complement strand
AGCTAGGAGGACACAGTATGAATTACAAACAATCTGCTGTCCTGCTGCTTGCCGGAGCGAGTTTTGCCAGCCTGAGTAGCTGTTCTATCCTGGAAAATTCGCTCCAGGGCGGTCAAGCTTTTAATATTGCCGCTGCCAGTACGCCCGAAGCCAGCCCGCCTCCTAGCGCCGAAGACCGCCCTGCAACCCGAATTATGGCGATTCACGTTGGTGGACGAATGGCAGAAGTTGAGCTAACCCTGCTAAACCAGCCAAGCTTGCCCTTTACAACCTACTTCCCCGCCAAAGACTTTAAGCCCCAATCGATTGCTTCCCAGGCGGGGACAGGAATTCGGCTAGTCTATAGTCCTCAGGGCAAACCCCGATCGAATACCTATGTCGATATCGTGCAGCCGCAGCAAAAAGCAACGCTGGATCAGCTCCGCGATTATGTGCTCGACCCGCAGGGCTTGCTGGCAAAAAATCAGTGGCAGTTGGTCGATCGCACCAACATCGTTAGCTATCCCTGGGTAAAAGAGAAGCTAATCTACCGTCAGCAAACCCCAAACGGCACGATCGAAGGGGCAGTGTATCTTGGTGAAACTGAAGGGCAGGCATTCTATCTGATGACACACTACCCCGAAAGGGAAATCAGCCGCTTTGAGTCGCTGGGGACGATCGCCCTGGAAAATTTGCAGTTTCGCGACGAAGATTAGCTTGCGCTGGCGGTCTACGCTGCTAGGTCGGTAAACACTTGTCGCACTGCCGGATGCACCAACTTGTGAGCGTTCACGTTGAGTCCCTGTGCTAGGCTGCGATCGCTATCCAGTGCCTTGATGCCTTCGTGTGCCAGCTTCATCACATAGGGGAAGGTGCTGTTGTTGAGTGCCTGGGTTGCTGTCCAGGGAACGGCTCCAGGCATATTGGGCACCCCGTAGTGAACCACGCCTGCTTCCACATAGATCGGATGGGTATGCGAAGTCGGGTGCAGCGTTTCAATACAGCCGCCCTGATCGACTGCCACATCGACAATCACCGAACCGGGACACATTTTTTCTACCAGCGCACGGTTCACTAAGATCGGGGCACGCCGACCGGGAACGAGAACGGCTCCCACAAGCAAATCCGCATCGGGAACGACGGCTTCCACTTGAGGCGCGTTGCTGTAGAGCAGTTCGACTCTGGAGCCAAAGATTGTTTCCAGATACGCCAGCCGCTCCAGGCTGATGTCAAGAATCTGCACCTGTGCGCCCATGCCGATCGCCATTCTTGCTGCTTCGGTGCCCACCACGCCGCCGCCAAGCACAACCACCTTTCCCGGACGCACTCCCGGAACCCCGCCCAGCAGAACGCCCCGTCCGCCCTGCTGTCGCTCCAAATATCGTGCGCCAAACTGTACCGAAAGCCGCCCAGCAATAATGCTCATGGGCGTGAGCAAGGGCAAACTGTGATTCGGCAGCTCAACGGTTTCATAGGCGATCGCCGTAATCCCCGAATCGATTAAATGCTCGGTTAAAGCCCGATTTGCTGCCAAATGCAGGTAGGTAAACAAAAGCTTTCCTTTTTGCAGGAACTCATATTCCGATGAAAGCGGCTCTTTGACTTTCACCACCATTTCGCGGTTCCAGGCATCAGCAGCCGTGGAGACGATCGACGCCCCTGCCTGCTCGTAGTCTGCGTCTGAAAATCCTGCGCCGAGGCCTGCCTGGGTTTCGACATGAACCTTGTGACCCTGATCGGTTAATCCGCGAATGCTGTTCGGATTTAGCCCTACCCGGAATTCCTGATCTTTGACTTCCTTGGGTACACCGATTTCCATTGCCACCTTACCCCAATGATTGAAACTCTTTATCCTAGTCATAACGTATTGCCCTGGTTGTTTGCTTGCTGCTGAAGGGTGAATTCCCCCAGGGGACAGATTCTTTTGTTTTGCAGTCTTAGCTGCATCCAGACTGGAGCTTAGCGGGTAAGCTCAATAGATAAGCCTTTTTGTGCTGCTGTCGTTTATCGTGGTGGGGTGCATTGTCCAATTCCCGCCAGTAGGTTTCTATGGAGTTGTTAGAGTACCAGGCAAAAGAGCTATTTCGGCAAATGGGCATTCCGGTGCTGCCGTCTCAGCGCATTTGTCAGCTTCAGGACATCAAGCAGCTCACGATTCCCTATCCGGTGGTGCTGAAATCCCAGGTGTACACCGGAGGACGGGGAAAAGCGGGAGGTATCCGGTTTGTTGAAAATACGATCGATGCCATTGCCGCTGCTCAGATGATTTTTCACCTGCCAATCATGGGAAAATACCCCGAAGTGCTGCTGGCAGAGGCAAAGTATGATGCCGATCGCGAGTTTTACCTGGCAGTCGTGCTAGATGGCTCGGAGCGGCGTCCGGTGTTGCTGGGGTCGCAGCAGGGCGGCATCGAAATCGAGTCGCAGTTCGATCGGCTGCATCAAGTCATTGTCGATCAGGAGTTTTCGCCCTACTATGCGCGGCGATTGGCAATCCGCATGGGATTAAAAGGGGATTTGATTCAAGCAGTAAGCGCGATCGTGGAAAAGATGTATCGGCTATTTGCCACCTGCGATTTGGATTTAGTAGAAATCAATCCGCTGGCGGTGAGCCCTTCGGGCAAGCTGATGGCGTTAGACGGCAAAGTAACGGTCAACGACACGGCGTTAGGCAGACAGGCGTTGCTGTCCGAGTTTACCCATCCGCTGCTGCTCCAGGGAAAGGCGGCACAATCGCAAACTTCCCCGATCGCCAGGGTTGATCTTGCAGGCAATATCGGCGTTTTGTGCAACGGGGCGGGGCTAACGATGGCAACGCTCGATTTGCTCTATAAAGCCAAGGGCAGGCCGGGCGCATTTGTAGATGTAGGGGGTGAATATCGGCAGAGCTGCCCGACTTCAACCCTGGAATCACGGATTCAGCAAGGACTCGATTTGCTGTTTGAATCCCATGACATCCAGGTAATTTTGGTGAATCTCCTGGGCAGCAGACTTTCCTGTGCTGAGATTGCAGCGCTCATTGCCGCACAGGTTCAACAGCGAGGCAAGTATCGATCGCTGCCGCCGATCGTAGTGCGATGTGTGGGAGAGGAGCTAGCGCAAGCCAAAACGACTCTAGAGTCGATCGGGATTCTTGCCACAGACTATCTCGATGCTGCCATTACCGAAACGCTGAGCCTGCTTCCGGTAAAACAAATTTAAGACAACGCGAATGAACTTTACTGCTGAAAGCAAAATTTTAATTCAGGGCATTTCTGAGCCGCTAGGGGCGATTTATACGCCGCTGATGCAGGCTTATGGAACACAAATCGTGGCGGGAGTCAGTCCGGGAGGCGGGGGCAAGCCGATCGCCGATATTCCTGTTTTTGATCTGGTCGAGCAGGCGATCGCCAAAGTGGGGCGAATTGATACCAGCGTCATTTTTGTGCCGCCCTATGAGGTAATGGATGCTGCCCTGGAAGCGATCGCCGCTCAGATTCGCCAGATCATTATCATCACTGAAGGCGTGCCGCCGCTGGACATGGTACGGGTGCTACGAAAGGCAGAAGCGACCGAAACCCTGGTCGTCGGCTCTAATTGCCCCGGAATTATCGTGCCGGGACAGCTTTTATTGGGCATTCATCCGCCGGAGTTTTACCTGCCGGGCAAGGTAGGACTGATCAGCCGCAGCGGTACACTCACCTATGAAATCGCCCTAGAACTTACCCGCGCCGGACTAGGACAATCGATCGCAATTGGTATTGGCGGCGATCGCATCCTGAGTTCGTCGTTTCAGCAATGGCTGCAAATTCTGGAAGAAGACGATCAGACCGAGGCGATCGTGCTGGTCGGAGAAATTGGCGGTGACAGTGAGGAAAGTGCAGCTCGCTACATTGCAGAAGTGATTGATAAACCCGTGGTGGCGTTTCTGGCGGGTTACAGTGCGCCCCAAGGACAGTTCCAGGGTCATGCGGGGGCGATCGTCGCGTCTCGGATTGCCGGGTTAGGAGCAGACATTGGCTCAGCCCAAAGCAAGCTGGAGGCATTCAAACGTGCCCAAGTTCCGGTTGCCGATCGCCCGTCTCAAATTCCCGATCTGGTGAAGAAGGTACTGGAACAAGTGTGAGGCGCCGTCCATCAGATCACTTAGAAGGTTAATCTTGATTCGAGGACAGCATGACCAAGCAAGCAACGCGGGAATATGGGGCAGCGGCGATCGGCAGCATAGTGGGAACGTTTCTATTTTCTGCGATCGGCTTTGGCATCGTCCGGGCTGGGCTGGGCTTGCTGGCATCTTGGCTCTCGTTTGGCTTAGAGGTTGTCCTGCCTGCTGCGCTGTTGGTAGGTTTGTGCAGTTGGGTTGGGGTAGTTTGTGGCAGTTGGTTTGGACTAAAACGGGTCAATGCTGCCTTAATTGGGCAAACAATCTATATCCAAGCCGGACTGGTTGTTCTTTGCTACGCAGCCTTGATCGCGCTACAGGTTGCCAGTCAGGGACAAGCTAACCTCCTGGTTGCCTGGACGGTTTTGGTCGCGCTTTCAGCCTTGGTCTCGCGGGGAATTGCGATCTGGGTCGATACCAAGAAATTGCGCTCTAAGAGGCAGTGATGCTTTGATTCTTCTCGATTGGCTGCACTGCCCCTGGAGGCTGTTTGAAGAGTCGCAAAGGTTTTACATCGCCCCCTAAATCCCTCCACACGGGTGGGGCCTTTGAACCCTGAATGGTTTGAACACTGGATTAGAAGAGGTTTTCGCTAGAATTGGGAGGCTAGGGAAGTGTTCGGGGGACGGCTTTAGCTTTCCAAACAGCTTCTCACATTCTCCAACCTTCCTTCTGAACATAACGGCAGCGATACAGGAATCAACAATCAGTTATTCAGGCTGCTGAAACTTAATACCATTTCAATTCTTTTTTCGTTACCCTGGTATTATCAGCAAAAGCAAACATCCACATTTTAGAGGACAAGGATTATCGCTACAAAACAGCTTATCAATCGGCAGATTAAAACTGCTCAAGTGCTTCTAATTGACCATGAGAACAACAATCGTGGTTTGACCGATACCTACGAAGCTCTGAAGCTTGCCGAGAGTGCGGATCTTGATTTAGTCGTTGTTTCCGACAATAAAGAGATTCCGGTCGCAAAAATTCTGGACTACGGCAAGCATCAATATCAGCAGAAGAAACGGCAGAATGCCAGTGCTAAAACGACTGTTAAAGAAGTAAGACTGCGTCCCAACATCGGTGAATCCGATTACAGCCTGAGAATCGATCGAGCGATTGATTGGCTTAAAAAAGGAGATTCCGTTAAATTTCAGGTGCGTCTCCGAGGACGCGAACATCAAAACCGTGACCGGGCAACTGACTTGCTAGACCGGATCATTGCTGACTTGGCTCAAGCAGGTAAGGTTCAATCGCTTGATAAACGATCGCTGATTGTGCATCTTATTCCGGGCTGAAGTGGTATAAGTTAATCTAATCAAAAAAAGGGTTCAGGCATTTCTGTCCGAACCCTTTAGTTATATTTAGTTTTTGTAGGAGTAATCCCTGATCCTTCAGGGATTACTCTGCTTTAACGCTTACAAGCTAATCTAGCCAAGCTTCAACAAAAACTTGCTTCTATTTAGTAGCTACGTGAATAGCCACCGCCTCTGCGTCCACCACCAGACGAACCACCACGATCTTCACGGGGCTTCGCTTTGTTGACTTTCAGATCGCGACCCATCCACTCTGCGCCGTCAAGGGCTTCGATCGCAGCAGTTTCTTCATTGTCTTCACTCATTTCGACAAAGCCAAAGCCGCGCATACGACCTGTTTCACGATCAATCGGGAGCTGAACGCGCTTGACTGACCCGTACTCTGCGAACACAGAGGTTAGATCAGTTTCTGTAACCTCATAGGATAGGTTACCTACATAAATTGACATAGATTTTCTCCAAAATAGAATGTCTGTGGAGAGTCAAATTTCGGAGAGAAATCTGTCAGTGAAAAAACGTGAAAACTCGCTAATACTAGAAACAAATGCTTCAACCGAATATCTAATGCTCTCTAAAACACAGTATAGCACTAATCTAAGCATCTGACTGCTGAGGAAAGCGATGCTACAGTGCCAGACAAAGCTGCCGAAAATGGTCGCCGCGCTGCTCAAAGTTAGCGTACTGATCGAAGCTGGCACAGGCAGGAGAAAGCAAAACAACCTTCGCGTGCTGCTGCTGCCCTAACTCCGCCGATCGCTGTACTGCCCGTTCCATTGTTTCGACGATTTCACAGGACGAATAGCCAATTTGCTGAAGTCGAGCGGCAAAGGCAGGAGCCGCAGTGCCAATCAGCAGTACAACCGCCGCTTTTTGCTGGATTAAATTAAGCCACTGCCGATCGTCCCCGGCTTTTGCTTCGCCGCCTGCAATTAAAATGACCGGAGCCTGGACTGCGGCTAGCCCAACCTCAGCTGCGTCATAATTCGTGGCTTTGCTGTCGTTGATAAAATCAATGCCCTGCCAGGTGCAGATTTGCTCCAACCGATGGGAAACACCCGGAAAAGTGCGAATCGCGGTTTCGATCATCGCGGTTTCAATGCCTGCCAGTCGCGCTGCCAGCACTGCCATCAGCAAATTCTGCTGGTTGTGATCGCCCACCATACGAAGCGCAGAAACGGGAATGATCGGTTCTCCCTGCACGATCGCCCAGCCTTCTTCAATGTATGCACCATGATTGGGATTGCCGGGGAGATTCGCTTTGCCAGATACGCTGGTCCAGTACGCCTCCTGCCACTGGGAAGCGGCTTGTCTCAGATAGGGATCGTCGCCGTTCAAAATTTGATAGCGAGACTGGTGCAGCAGGTGCGCCTTAATGCTGTAGTAGTTTTCCAGCGTTTTGTGGCGGCTGAGATGATCGGGGGTAAGGGTCGTCCAGACTCCGATTGTAGGCGCGACTCCGGCAGAAGATTCGATCTGGTAGCTGCTGAGTTCGGCGATGATCCAGTCTGGTGGTTCAGCGACAAGGGCAAGTTCACAGGCAGGATAGCCAATGTTGCCGCAGGCAGGGGCGTTGATTCCAGCAGTTTGAAAAATGGCAGCAATCAGGGCTGTGGTAGTCGTTTTGCCGTTGGTTCCGGTGATGGCAACCCAGGGGCGATCGCGTAAGGCTCTCCATGCCAGCTCGATTTCGCCGATCGTTTCTATGACTAAATTTCGTGGC
>NZ_JACJOR010000512.1:0-4000 GCF_014695615.1 Leptolyngbya sp. FACHB-711 | reverse complement strand
GAGTTCTCGGATTCCCCCCGTCTGCAGCAACTACCGGACGCACCCCGCCGCCTGCTCCGCCATCCACCACCATTGGAACTGCTCCGGGAACGGTTCCGCCCGGAAAGCCTGCGCCAGGCGCGAAAACCGTGGTGCAGTCTGGGGCTCGATCGCCTTCTGAAATTGGTGGGATTGTGGTGCTGGTCGGCATAATGCTGCTGGGCGCAGTTGCGGCAACCGAAGTGCTGGGCTTTGAGTCTCTCACAGCAGTTGTCTATGGTTTGTTGGCAATCTCGGCACGGGTGCTGATTGGACTCGCCGTGTTTGGTGTGGGCCTGTACCTGGCAAATCTGGCGTTTAACCTGATTAGCAGTTCCGGCGGACGCCAAGCCCGAGTTCTGGCACAAACTGCCCGGATCGCCATTATTGCGCTGGTCGCTGCGATGGCACTTCAGCAAATGGGTATTGCCAGTAGCATTGTGAATCTGGCATTTGGTCTTATTGTGGGAGCCATTGCCGTGGCGATCGCCCTTGCCTTTGGTTTAGGGGGTCGAGATGTGGCGGCCGACCAACTGCGCGAATGGGTGTCGTCGTTCCGGCAGAATAGCCCGCGATAGAAATTCGATCGTGTTTTATAGATAAACCTTAGGGCGGCTCTGCCGCCTTTTTTTTGAATTTATAGAAATTGAATTTATATGGAAATGTGGAAATTGGATTTATATAAAAATTGGATTTATGGAAATTGTATGAGTTGGCAATGCGTATCGTGGAGCAGACAGGAACTTTTGCACTGAACGCAAGCAAGGCTTGAGGGAGGAATGACCGCTACTGCAGCGGGAGCCAGCCTAATTTGGCAAGCTGCCGCAGAAAACTAAGCATCTAGGGGCTATTTGCCGTTTTGCTGTTTTCATCCCTCAATCTTGGTTAGGGTGAGCAGTGCCCACCCTGGAAAGCCGATGATCAGACGGTTCTACAGTCCGGTTTCTTCGTTGTGTTCAGCCGTGGTCGGGTCAACGCCCATTGGTGCAACAATGTCACGGAACAGGGTAATTTGCTGACCAAAATCAAGCCCCTTGATTTGCTCAAAGAGTTGATTTGCTTGCTCAGAAAGCTCATAGTTTGCAGGCATGGGAATAATCGTTCCCTGATCCATTCCCTGAGACAAGTAATACCAGAACAGAAGTTTTGTCGTGTCGCTCAGTGCCCCATATTCTCGCGCAATAAAGCTGTTTTTCCGCATAACTAAGTCGCGCTGAAGCTGAAGCTGCTCTTCATGAGAGAGTTCTTTAACCTGATTGAACAATCCTTCTGCAATCTCTGGAGAAACGGTGCTGGCAGCGGGGGCAGCCGGAGTCACAGAGTCGCCCATTTCCTTGTAAATGAAATAAAAGAGTGCAAGCTGCTGATCAACATCCAGGCTCTGAAAAGCTTGTACTAGCTCAGTGGAAGAATTCGACGTGGTATATGTCATAAATTGTTAGTTAACTCATCGACTGAAACTTTATCAGTCGCTTTTCGCTCACCTAACCCGCTCAAGGTATAAATCAGTATCCCAACAGGGATAGAGGCTATGCTACAGGGAGAAGTTTTCCCATAGAAATCGAGAGAAACTAAAAAGCCAAGAGTTTCGTAGACAACTCCGTCTAACGGCAGACGATCGCTCTTCTTTCAATCATCTACTATGCAAATGGAAAGGAAGAGAGACCAGAAACTGCGGCAGTTCCTTCGGGGGCTGCTTTTTCATATTCTATTTTCGTTCTCCGAAATACTCGTTGAGAAACTTGCTCTTAAACGAGCAGCTAAAAGCATCAGAAGTGACTCATTTTTATTTCTTTATTCTTAGTTAAGAAATAATTGGTAAGCTGAGCCTTTTCTTGCTGCATAGGGATAAGAAGCAACGTGTTGAGCAAGAAATGTGTATCAATAGCGGGTCTACCTACTAAAGTGGTGCAAGAATCCGCTAAAATTCTCTTTGATATTTTTAATAGCTAGTACCTACGCTTTTATGAATCCACCGCTGGTTCATTCCGATGTTGGGGTTCCCAAAATTCTCATCGTGGATGACATTTCTGATAATTCTTTCTTACTCCAAACGTTTTTGGAAACCGAAGGATATCAGGTTGATGTCGCGGATAACGGTCATGCCGCTCTGGAAAAAATAGAAGCAGAACCTCCTGCCCTCATCCTGCTCGATATGATGATGCCTGGGATGAATGGCTTTGAAGTCAGCCGTCGGATTCGCCAGAATAAAGCGTTGCCCTATATTCCAATTCTGCTGATTACCGGATTTGATCAGCCTTCAGAAGCCGAGGAGCAAGAATTAGGAATTAACGGGTTTATCCGAAAACCTGTCGATTTTACAGAACTCATCAATCAAGTTCGATCGCTATTACCGAAGGCATGAGCCAATGCCTGCCAATCGCTTGAAGAAATGTTAAGATGCGTATAGGTTGGATTAAGGGCAGTGATACCTACCGAGTTCACTTAACCGAATGACTCACTATCCTGGGCTAAAACTCTGTTTTGGGAAGTGTGCTATGTAAAAAAGCTATGTAAAAAAATGCAGCCTAAGAAGACTGCAATGACCATAGCAACTTTAATAATTGTGTTAATGCATTACGTTAATGTATTTCGCTAATGCATGAGTTTATAATGCGTTGCGTTAATACAACGATGAAAGCAGGGGCGAATGCAGCGGTTGATGCGATCGCTGATAGGTTTGGCAATCAATCGACCTACAAAGGAACTAGATCGGACTCCAGCAGCATAATTGTGGTCTCATAGCCAATTCTTCCCATATCCGGCTCTGGTCCCATCTCCATCTCGACCAAATACTGCCAGGAGCCTGAAGCGGGCCGGTAGGACTTTACTTTTCCTTTTCCTCCAATAAACCGAACCGTTTGCTCACAGTTGAAGCGCGGAAACTCTTTCATTGCCTATATTTCTCCCACTCACATTTTTATTTCTACTGGGAACAACGCTGATTTTCCTCTACCACAAGACTTGAGTTTTAGGAAGCCGTTAGAACTCAAGGGGTATTTACGTAGATAGACTGCTTGAAAACTTGAAAGGTTCATATTTACAGGCGTTTTCGGGGCTATATCTCCTTTTGCTCTGGTTCTCTATCGACTGACGCAGGAACGTAAAGAAATATTTAACACTCTAGAAAGAGGATTTTCTGAGTGTCCCGCAGCATCCTGGAACTATCAAGGTTCGCAACCAAAAGTTAGCTGTCATTTCAGCTCTTCGATGCGTTCTTCTCTATCCGCCCAGTGCGTAATCACCTGCGCCCAGCGCGCATTCTTCGACAACGAAGCTGGGAAAAAATCAAGGAGTTTGCTTTATGACTGGACAAATGTGCTGGCTTTCGAGCTTCGGTCACGACGGAACTAAGATTCTGCACATTAGAACTTCCCCGAGTCAACCCTGGCAGTCGTACAAAACCTTCCGAGGCGCAGTGCCAGATTATGAGATTCCGGGTGGCTCAAAAGGCTGGGCAACTTACCAGAAGCTCTTGCGTGAAGGATGGCAGCTTATCTCTAGTGCCGAAGGGCAAGCAACCGCAGTTTCATATAGCTTGAAAACGGCTTAATTCGCGAACGATCGAAACGATTCATTCTTTATTCGTTCAGGACTTGGACAAATGTTTAACCTCGTGCAGTTCTTCTCTCATTTGACATCCTCCCGCTTAAACGTCTTGAATCCCATCCGCAAATGGCTCGATTCGGTGGAGATTCAAAACCCGAAGGTTGCACAGGTTATCTGTCATGTTATTCCGGCGAGCTGTCCTTTTGCCCGCACTGTTAAGGTTGCCGATCGCGTTCTATTTGTGATCCCGCCCCTTTGTAAGCTCAATCCTCTGTATGAGCAGTTTGTCGGACTTCGGTTTCGATCAATGGTTTGTTTAGAGTCGGCTGCGAGCCCTGCAGAGTGGTCGTCGACGTTCTGCGTCACGATCAGCAGCTCGCCCGGCCACGCCGCGTCGAGCCGCGCCAGCGCTTCGTGCGCCGCATTGGGCGCG
>NZ_JACJOR010000511.1:0-28466 GCF_014695615.1 Leptolyngbya sp. FACHB-711 | reverse complement strand
GTTGACACGGTGTTTGTTGACACGGTGTAGCGCGTGTCCAACGCCAGCTCCGGCTCTAACCTCTCCTGTGGCGAAGCAGAAGCCACATCCTGTAAATAGTCCGTTACCAGAGTGTACTTCTGTTGTCAACTTCTCTATTCAATCACTCATGGACACTCTTCCTAATTCATATTGTTTTTTGCCTATTGTTCTTTAAGTGCTGTCACGATTAGATCAATCATTCCTTCTAAAGGGGCAGCGATCGTTTCAGCCGTCATGCCATTAGCAGGAGGGAAGTGAGCTAACCCCAGCCTAAGATGCAGATATTATCCTTCCCTGATGCAGAACGATGTCCCTACTCCTGCTAGACCTTGACGGCACAATCCGGCAATCGCTCAGTGGAGAGCAGTACTTCCAGCATTCCCAAGATCAGCAGGCGATCGCAGGGGTTGAAGATGCGCTTCGTTCTTATTCCGATGAATGGATTATGGTTGGGATTACCAATCAAGGCGGGGTTGCGGCAGGACACAAATCAATACAGCAATGCATCGCAGAACAGCAATACACGCTAGAACTCTTTCCACGGCTAAAAGAGATTTACTTCTGTCCAGACTTCGGCGGCAAAAAGTGTTTTCGAGTGACTCGCCACAATGTTTATAACCACAGCAGAAGTCAGTGGTCAGGGCAGTACCGCAAACCGGGCGCAGGAATGCTGAATTTGGCAATGGCGCGGCACAAGCAAACGCCTGAAAAAACCTATTATGTGGGCGATCGTCCAGAAGATGAAATTGCCGCTCGTCGCGCCAGAGTGCAGTTCCAATGGGCAGGGGAGTGGAGAGAGCAGCAGGGAGCAAGCCACAAAAATGCTTTCATCCCAAAAACTCTTATTAATTAAGATATTCATTAACATCAATCAAGAGCGATTGATTAAGCAATATTGATTGAGGATTGAGTAAGCGGGTAACGCGATTCGAACGCGCGACATCAACCTTGGCAAGGTTGCGCTCTACCACTGAGCTATACCCGCATCAAGCACATTTACTAATGTCTCAAAAAACTGAGGTTTTGTCAAGGTTTTCTGAACAGTTTTTTGAGACCGGAGCGACATCAATCTGCTATTCAGCCGAAGCGGTAATGTTCTTGAGCGTCGCGGGAAGGGCTGCGCTGCTGCCTGGAAGACTGCCGCTGGGGTCAGCGTTGAGGCTGCGAACCTGACGCATCAGGGTTGCCATCTCGATCGCCCCCATTGCATAATCCCAGCCTTTGTTGCTCTTGATGCCTGCCCGTTCGAGTGCCTGCTGCATGGTGTCGGTCGTCAATACGCCGAAAATTACCGGAACGCCAGTCTGGAATCCGGCAGCAGCAATTCCTTTGGACACTTCGGCAGCCACATAGTCAAAGTGGGGCGTAGAGCCGCGAATCACTGCGCCAATGCAGATAATGGCATCGTATTGATGGGAAATTGCAAGTTGACGTGCCATAAGCGGAATCTCAAAGCAGCCCGGAACCCAAAAGTAGTCAACCTGAGTCCCATGAGGATCGGCATCGATCCCATGACGCTTAAGACAATCCTGGCAGCCCTCCAGCAATTTCCCGGTCACTAGGTCATTAAATCGACCAATGACGATCGCGAAACGCAGAGCGGCAGTATCGGTAAACGTGCCCTCAAAAACAGCCATAACAACTTCCGTGAGCTTTACCCAACTGGTATAAACAATTGGGGTGAACAGGTTCTTTGCATCAGAGCGGTTCCAATCCGATCGCCCTGCACAAAACGCCTTCTTCTAGGCTAAACCACTAAACCACAAAGTAGTTTAAGCCGCCCACTAAAAGCACTAGCAGCAGCCACACTCCAGAACCCAGCAGAATCAGCCGCTTAGATTGCTCCCAGTTGCGGGGCGAGGCATAGGCGACCGGAACGCCAATTACCATCACAAACGACATCACCACGAGGGCAGCGAGGGCAAGTTGAAACAGAATAGACATGATTTTCCTCCCAGTACAGCGACAGGTCAACAGCGAGAACTGCACCTGAATAACTCATGCTTTAAGCTACCAGAAATTGACCCCTGCTAGAAAGGTGGAGAAGTGAGTCAGTGGGCAGGGATGGGGTTACACCGCAAAGGACGATGATCAGCAAGACAGCACCCAGTCTCATCGCGATCGGTGCCTCCACTGCTGACGAAGCGTCCCCTCAATTTTCTTGTGCTGCTTGAGCTGCTGTTTTAAGTCCTTCACGGAAACCTGAAGCGATTTTACATGGGGACAGTGTTTGCATTCTGGATATCCGGCGGGGGATGCAGGATTGGCTTTGGGTGGGGTTGAATTGTTCCGTTTTGGCAGCTCAGCCGCTTCTAGCTGAATCCGTGAGGTGACCGCGTTGGTATGATTTAGCACAAAGTCAACGACTGCTTCGGCAGGGAGGGGTTTACTGAACAAATAGCCCTGTGCTACATCACACCCCAGGAGGCGCAAAAATTCAAGCTGCTCCACCGTTTCCACACCCTCTGCAAGCGTCTTCAGATTTAGCCCCTGCCCCAATGCCACAACTGCTTTGGCGATCGCTGTATCGCTTGGATCGGTAATCAAATCGCGCACAAAAGACTTGTCAATTTTGAGCGTGTTCAGGGGAAGATGCTTGATCGAGTTGAGCGACGAGTAGCCCGTGCCGAAGTCATCCATTGCAATCTGGATGCCCATGCGCTGAAGTTCCTGCAAGACGGAAATGGTGAAGTTAACGTCCTGCATTGCCATGCTTTCGGTGATTTCTAGCTCTAAATACTGCGGCTCGACCTTTGTTTTCTGGAGGATTTGCACGATCGTTTTCACCAAATTGCGCTGCTGAAACTGATCGGCAGAAAGGTTCACCGCAACCCGGATCGGCGGCAGACCCGCAGCCCGCCACGCCTGATGTTGTGCACACGCCGTCTCAATCACCCAGGCTCCGATCGCCCCAATTAATCCCGTTTCTTCAGCGAGGGGAATAAATTGATTGGGGGGAACCAGTCCAAGCTGAGGATGCTGCCAGCGAATCAGGGCTTCCATGCTGGAAATCTCGCTTGTGTAAATATCCACCTGGGGCTGATAGTGCAGCAGAAACTCGTTTTTGATCATTGCCTTTCGCAGGTCGGTTTCAAGTTCCAGGCGTTCTCGTGCCTGCAGATTCATTTCTGGAGAATAAATCTGATAATTGTTGCGACCTTGCTGCTTAGCGCGGTACATCGCAGTATCAGCGTGTTTTAGCAGGGTTTCGACATCTTCACCGTCGTAGGGAAAGAGGGCAATGCCCAAACTGGCAGACACATAGAGTTCCTGGCTTTCCAGATAAAAGGGTGCACTCAACACATCCAGGACGCGCTGGGTCAGCTTATTCACATCATCCACATAGCCGATGTGGGGAAACAGCAGCGTAAATTCGTCTCCTCCCCAGCGTGAGATGGTATCGCACTGGCGTAAACAGCCCTGAAGCCGCTTGGTCACCTGCTGAAGCAACTGATCTCCTACAGCGTGTCCCAGCGTGTCGTTTACAGTCTTAAAGCGATCGAGATCCAGAAAAGCCACGGCAAGCGTTTCTCCTCGCTGTTGCGCCGACACCAGTGCCAGAGAAAGCTGTTCGTCGAACAATAGCCGATTGGGCAGCTTGGTCAGGCGATCGTGGGAGGCTTCGTGGCGCAGCAGTTCCTCCACCCGTTTTTGCATGGTTGCCATGTACAGGTGAATCCCGATCGTTTGTGCCAGCTTGACGACTTCCTGGCTCCATTCGGGACTTTGATCGGTTTTCAGCTCGCGCCATGCCTCAAAAGACCGACGAGGAAACTGATTGCGCTCATCAGGATTTTGACGACCCGCCCACAGGATTTCGGTGTCATAGCCGTTGCGGAACACGCTCAGCCAACCCACACGCTGATGATGATACTGAAGCGGAATCACCAGCACCGAGCGAATCGGAGTCGATTGAAAAGCAGCGGCAAGGGGCCGAAACTGAGGATCTTGAAACAGATTGGTGAACATTGCGGGAGGCAACAGTCCTCCATTTTCTGAATAAACACTTTCCCTGGAACCTTGCCCACGATCATTTTGCTGGCTCAGGGTTTGCCTTGTCATGTTTCGTTCTGTAATCCCCCGAGCTGCGATCGTTTGCCCGAGAAAGCTGAGCGGCATGAGGGCATGTCCAGAGGGTTTCCAGATCGTCGCCACTGCATAATCTGTGACAGGTTGATCGGGTAAAGGGTACTGCCCACCCATTACCTGCTGCCATCCGCAGCCCTCTTCAATAAAGGCTTCGCTCGGCTGTTCGCCAAAGGTGTAAAGCTGTGCTGGTTCTCCCCCCGGTTCTGCCACCAGATAAAGCCGTCCTCCTGAGCCGTCCAGAGCTTTGACCGTTTCCTCTAAAACCACCTGACGAATTTCAGCCTGGCTCAAGGGGCAATGCAGCAAACTGCTGATGCGATTAATCGTCGCTTCGTGATACGCCTGCTGTTGAACCTGCTTAAGCAGCGTGGATTGAGCAATGGCGATCGATACCTGATCAATCAAAAGCTGCACCATCTGCAACTCCTGCTTAGAAAAGTGGCGAGGCGAAGCATGATGAATTGCCACCAGACCCCAGAGCTGCTGCTTATGCACGATCGGCAAAACTAACGATGCCATCACCCCCATTGCCAGCAAATACTGCACATGGCACGGATCAACAGGCGCGTACCGCAGATCCTCGATCAAAAGGGGTTGCCCGGTTTCCTGGCAGTCGAGGGCATTGAGTGTTTTGCGCTGTGCGGAAACATCAACAATCACGCGCTGCCGGGTTCGGAGAAAAAGTTCTCGTGCCTGAGACGGAATATCTCCAGCAGGAAAGCGCAAGCCCAGCAAAGAAGGCAAGCGTGCATCCTGAATCGACTCTGCAATAACGATCCCACTTCCATCTGGCTCAAAGCGGTACACTTTAACACGATCGATGTCAAGAAAACCTCGAATCTCTTGGGCTGCTGTGGTTAAAATCTCCTGCAGCTCAAGCGATTGGCGAATCCGACTTGTAATGCAATGAAGCAAATGCTCTTGGTCGAAAGCGGTTTCTGACATGATCGGTGTTTCCCTACCTGCTGAGTTCAGCAATAAAGTTCTATTTCTAAGATGAGGCTTAGAGAAGAATTGCTAACAGAATCTCAAAAAAGTTCACATTACACACTTTAGGCAGATGAAAAAAGCGTGAATTTTACTCTCCTGATGTTTTGCTGGCTCAACTTGGTATAGAAACTTAGCGCATTCCCAAAGATATAAAAAAGGAAACAACGATTCGGAACGATTTCAGCTCAGAAGGTGGATTAACCCCAGACCTTAACCCTTGACCGCTTCTTCCAGCCAGCGTTTGATCGTTGGAACAACTTCATGAATGGAGATTTCCTGAGATTCCCGAGTTGCCCGACGAACGACTTCGACTTTGCCCTGCTGGAGGGATCGACCTGTCACAATCCGGTAAGGAATGCCAATCAGATCCGCATCTTTAAACTTCACGCCAGCCCGCTCATCGCGATCGTCGAGCATTACCTCAACGCCAGCCCGGCTTAGCTCGGTATAAATCACGTTTGCCGCCGACACTTGATCTGTATCGTTGACATTGGGAATGACGACGATCGCCTGATAGGGTGCAATGGCAACGGGCCACACGATGCCGTCTTTGTCATAGGACTGCTCTACCGCAGACTGCGCCAATCGAGATACGCCGATGCCGTAGCAGCCCATTACAAAGGGCAGTTCTTCACCCTGTTCGCTGGTAAAGGTCGCGCCCATTGCCTTCGAGTATTTGGTTCCAAGCTGGAAGATATGCCCGATTTCAATGCCTCGCGCTGTCTGGAGCGTCTGATTGGGATCGTGCATGGCTCGATCGCCTGCGCTTGCCTTTCGCACATCGACTTGCAGCGGCGGCAGTTTGAATTGAGTGCCCCAGTTCGCGCCGACAACGTGGCGATCGGTTTCATTAGATCCCGTAACAAAAAGCTGCAAATCTACAGCTGTCTTATCAACCAATCGCAAGAACTTCGGCTCCAGGTCTTTAAGAGGCTTAATGTAGTCATCGTTGAGGTCGGGAGCCATGTATCCCAGCGGCAGTGCTTTCGCTGCCCATTTTTGCTGCTCTTCGGCCGAGGGAACGGATAGGGCAATGATCGTTTTGCCGCCGTACTGTCCTGCCAGTTTGGTCAGTTCGTTTTGCAGCTTCACCTCGTTCACATCCTGATCGCCTCGAATGCTGACGATTACCAGCACCGTTTTGCCGTTATCGTAAACCACCTGATACAGTACGTTCTTGACGATCGCCGTTGGAGAGCAATTCAGGAATTTTGCCAGACTTTCGATCGTGGGCGTGTTAGGCGTATCGCGCTTTTCAAATTTCTCAAAGGGCGAAGGCTCCGCGTCGGGCGGCAGGGAAACCGCTTTTTCTACGTTTGCGGCGTACTGACCGTCTTCGGTGTACAGCACTTCGTCTTCGCCTGCTGCTGCCAGCACCATGAATTCTTGAGAGCCGGAACCGCCGATCGCCCCCGAATCCGCATCGACGGCGCGAAACTCCAGTCCGCAGCGCGTCAAAATTCGATGATAGGCATCGTGCATCTTGCGATAAGACTCCTTCATGCCCACTTCATCCAGATCAAAGGAGTAGGCATCTTTCATGATGAATTCTCTGCCACGCATCAAGCCAAAGCGGGGACGAATCTCATCCCGGAACTTGGTCTGAATCTGATACAGATTAACCGGCAACTGACGATACGAGCGAATCATATCGCGGGCGACCGCCGTAATCACTTCTTCATGCGTCGGTCCCAAAGCCACTTCTCGCTTCTGGCGATCGGGAAAGGCAAACATAATGCCTTCTGCCTGGGTATAAGTGTCCCACCGTCCCGACTCTTTCCACAGTTCCGACGGCTGAAGCTGCGGCAGCAATGTTTCCTGTGCCCCGGCAGCGTTCATCTCTTCGCGCACAATCTGGGAAACCTTTTGCAGCACGCGCCACATCATCGGCAAATACGCATAAATGCCGCTGCCAATCCGCCGAATATAGCCCGCCCGCACCAAAAGCTTGTGGCTGGGGATTTCTGCCTCTGCCGGATCTTCCCGCAGGGTGACAAACAGCATTTGAGACAGTCGCATAATCGGTTCCCTTTTCGTGCAGAAGTTCGATTCTTCAGTTTATCTCACGTCTAATTCTGCTTTGCGCGAAGTGCTTGAATTCTGGCGACAATTCTGCGATCGCCTCTATTCCTTCCTGTATCCTCCATTCCTTCCCGTATAATGCTGCGAAACAGGCTTTTTCAGGAGTGTTTTGGTCATTACGCGATCGGGGCAAGATTCCTAATAGCAATTCTCTTTCTGCTTTCCTCCACTCCGCCCGTATGCTCGTAATAGAGTCCTCACCCTACACTCCTCACCCTATCGTCCTCACCTCACGGTCTTCACCGCTGCCCAACGCCCGAAGCTGCTGCATTACGCTGCGCTAACCCATCCTAGGCTCTACTCTCCATCCCGTCATCCACTTCGCTTCCCATCCCCCCATCCACTCCCTATGGCCGATCGCTCTCTCACTCGCCTACTCGTCAGCCTAGCCAGTCTGGTCATTGTGATCGCGGGCTTAAAGGCAGCATCTGGTTTGCTCAGCCCGATTTTGCTGTCGCTGTTTATTGTGCTGGTGTGTTCGCCGCTTTTGGCTTGGCTGCGGCATAAGCGAGTTCCGGGTTGGCTAGCTTACATGATTGTGATTCTGGGCGTCATTGCGATCGGGCTGGTGCTGGTTGTGTTTCTCGGGATTTCGGTCGCTCAGCTCTCAGAGGCACTGCCGCAGTATCGCCCGTTGCTGGAAACTCAGTTTGCGCTCATGCAGCAGCAGCTTGCTCGCTTTGGTATCCAGCAGGAAGACATTTTTCAGCTTGATTTGATCAATCCGGGACGCATTATTCAGCTTACGATCGCCTTTATTCGCGGACTGATCGGCACGCTCAGCAACGCAGGCTTAACCCTGTTCATCTTTATTTATATGCTGATCGGGGCATCGAGCTTTTCCAACAAGCTGAAGCGTGGTTTAGGAGCTAGAAATCCGATGCTGGCTCGCTTGACTGCCTTTAGCCGCAGCATTAGCGTTTATCTGCTGATCAAAAGCTGGCTGGGGGGAATGTCGGCGATCGGACAAACGATTCTGCTGCTGTTTCTGGGCGTGGATTTTGCCGTGCTGTGGGGCGTGCTGTCGTTTTTGTTTAACTTTATTCCTAACATTGGCTATGTGATTGCGCTGGTTCCGCCGCTGGTGCTGGCGTTGCTGGAGTTTGGGTTTGTGAAGGCGGCGATCGTGTTTATTGGCTATGCCCTGATTAATAACTTTTTTGATGTGGTGGTGGGTCCACGCTATCTGGGTCGCGGCTTGGATTTATCAACGCTGACCACTTTTCTGGCAGTCATTTTATGGACGTGGATTCTGGGTCCGATCGGTGCATTTCTGGCGTTGCCGCTGACCGTGCTGATCAAAAAACTCGCGCTCGAAACGTTCCCGGACAGCCAAATTCTCGCCACTCTGATTGGTGCAGGAGATAGCGAAGACACGCTCGACGAAAAGACACAAGGATAAATTTGCGACGTTGCTGAATCCGCTGAATCCAAGGATAAAGGGTTGAGTTTGACCCCGTTAGGCAGCCCCTTGAATTGACCCTTCCCTTATCCCTGGTTTTACTTCTGGTTTTGTCTCTGGTTTTACTTCTGGTTTAACGCTGTCGTTCTGAACTGCCGTAATACGATCGATACCATTCCACAAAGCGAGCAATTCCGGTTTCGATCGGGGTGCTGGGCTGGAAGCCAACATCGCGCATCAGGTCAGCGACATCAGCGTAAGTCGTGGGCACGTCTCCGGGCTGCATCGGCAGGAAGTTCTTTTGGGCGGTTTTGCCGAGGGTTTGCTCGATCACTTCGATAAAGCGCAGCAGTGACACGGGCTGATGATTGCCGATGTTGTAGAGCTTGTAGGGAGCCTGGCTGGCTACATTAGAGTTACCGGAATGAGGCGGGTTTTGCATAACGCGCACCACCCCTTCAATTACGTCATCAATATAAGTAAAGTCGCGCTGCATTTCGCCGTGATTGTAAACATCGATCGCCTGACCCGACTCTACCGCCTGCACAAATTTGAAATATGCCATATCCGGTCGTCCCCAGGCTCCATAAACGGTGAAAAAGCGGAGTCCGGTCGTAGGCAGCCCATACAAATGGCTGTAGGTGTGAGCCATCAGTTCGTTGGCTTTTTTGGTGGCAGCGTAGAGGGAAATGGGGTGATCGACGTTATCGCTGGTGGAGAAAGGCACTTTGGGATTAATGCCATAGACCGAACTAGAAGAGGCAAAAACAAGATGCTGGATCTGGCTCTGACGACAGCCCTCCAGCAAATTTACGAACCCTGTGACGTTGCTGTCTACATACGCCCAGGGGTTGCTGAGCGAATAGCGGACGCCCGCCTGCGCTGCCAGATTTATCACATAATCAAACTGCTGCTGCTGAAACAGGTTGGCTATTTCCGATCGATTGCTCAGGTCAAGATACTGAAACGTAAATCCTGGTTTATCCGTCAGTCTTGCCAGTCTCGCTTTCTTCAGGTTGACATCGTAGTATTCGTTCAGGTTATCGATGCCATAAACCGCAAAGCCGTTTGCTAATAGCCGCTCGGCGAGATGATAGCCTATGAATCCGGCAACTCCAGTGACTAATACTTGCATGATGGTTTCGATGACGAATCTGACGGTGGGCATTCAGTCTGCCCTTCTAAAATCTGCCCTTCTAAAATCTGCGCTGTTGAGCATAGGGTTCATCCTAGCAGGAGTCGTTTCAGCCGAGGCTCAGCCTACTGCGTCTCCTGAAGAAAGTCCTGCTTCTAGGACTGAGCAGTCCATCGATCTGGATCCCAGCATCATCGAAAATAGTCCAGTTTTGCAGCGATGGCTAAATGAAGTGCCGGATGTGCGATCGCAAATTCGCAGCGATCCTAGTTTTCGGACGCGCCTGAGACTCTTGTATTCCCAGTATCCTGCCAGCGAACAGGCAGCCGGGGTTCTGGTGGGCGTGGAAGATGTGTTTCTCGGTCGATCGCCCCTGACCCTTAGCGCACAGTATCAAACTGCCTTCGATCGCCCAATCGAATCCTATGGAGCCGATTTGCACTATTACGTTTTGCCCCTGGGCAGCAATGTTAATCTTGCGCCGATCGTAGGTTATCGCCATATCGAAACTGTTGACGGCACAACCGACGGCGTGAATGTGGGAGTCCGACTCATCCTTGCCCTATCCAGAACCGGAGCCGCTGATGTTGTGCTGAGCCAAAGCTGGGTCGCGCCCGGTTCAGAATCAGAAGTTGGACTCACAACGCTTTCTGTAGGCTACGCGGTCACACCGCACCTGCGTGTCTCTGCCGATGTGCAGCAGCAAAACGCCCCACGGCGTAAAGATAGCCGGGTCGGAATCGGGCTGGAATGGATGCCATAGAAAATTCAGGCAGGTCTGCGGGCAGCAAAGGCACAAAAAAGCCCCTCCGCTGGTGTGAAGGGGAATTGTGAAGGGGGAATGTGCCTGAGAACCGAGCGCTCTAGGTTCCGCCATAATTCCTGCGCGTTACTGCAAAGCAACCGATCGCTTTGCCGTTACCACTCCTGAAGAGTGATTGAGCATCATCGACCCACCCTTGCCCTTGCAGGAGGGGATGGGTCTGAAGTAGGAACGAGGGGATATGGCTTCAAGACCCACAGAACTACTTCCAGCCTGCCCGATCCATAATCTGGAGAGCTGCTGGGTTGTTTCGTCCAAAGACGCTTGCATTGATCGCATCATCGCGGAATCTGCCGTAGCTTGCCAGAACTGGGTCAAGGGATACGCCTTCCACGACCGGATATTCGTTGTTGCTCTTGGCAAAAATTTCCTGCGACTCGCGGCTGACCAGATGCTCCAGGAATTGCACGGCTGCTTCCGGGTTGGGAGCCGTCTTTAACACGCCGCCGCCGCTGATGTTAACGTGCGCTCCCCGATCGCGCTGGTTGGGGAAGAATACGCCAATTTTTTCTGCGATCGCCTTTTCTGCCGGATCTTCAGACTTGGCAAGGCGAGGCAAATAGTAAGTGTTGACAATGGCGATCGACCCTACTCCCGCAGCACAAGCTTGGATTTGGGCAGTATCATTGCCTTCGGGTTCACGAGCAAAGTTTGCCACCACGCTTCTTGCCCAGGCTTCTGTTCTGGCGGCATCATTGGCTTGCAGCATCGAACCAACCAGCGACTGGTTATAAACATGGCTGGAGGAGCGCACCAGAATTTGTCCTTTCCATCGCTCGTCTGCCAACGCTTCGTAAGTCGAAAGCTCTGCCGGGTTGACCTTGGTTTTGTCGTACATGATCACTCGCGCCCGCTTCGACAAACCCACCCACAGTCCATCAGGATGGCGCAGATTTTCGGGGACTGCCTGCCGAATCACTGCAGAGTCGATCGGCTGTAACAGTCTTTCTTGCTCTGCTGCGCGCCAGAGCCGTCCGGCATCGACGGTAATCAGCACATCGGCTGGACTGTTTGCTCCTTCGCTTTTGATCCGCTCGATCAGCGCGTCGGCTTCAGCTTCGATCAGGTTGACGCGAATGCCTGTTTTAGCAGTGAAACTTTCGTAGAGGGCGGTGTCGGTGTCATAGTGCCGCCCAGAATAAAGATTCAGCACATTCTGAGCCTGAGCAGTGCGAACCACCGGAGATTGAGCCTTTGCTTTCCCTGCTTGACCAATCGCCACGGCTGCCGTTGCAGCACCCCCACACAAAAAAGCGCGTCGCGTAATTTTGTTCATATCCCGTTGAAGAGTCGAGGTAAAAGAGTATGCACAGTTGTGATATTTGCAGCAGATTGCCTGACGGGTGGTCGGTTTCGCTGCTGGAGACTCATTGTACACTTATTGCAACTCATTCTCACTAAACTGGCTCTGCTTTTTAGAAAAATTACTGAAACGGCGAGCGCTGCTTCTGGAGCAGAATCCTAATACAGCAATTGCTTGAGCCAAAACCGCGCAGCAAAATTCGCAACTCTTTAGAAAGAGTGCCATATGGCATCGAAAGTTTGTTGACAAGATATCTTGTTTAAGTTCGGATTGAATTCTAGATTAAAGTTCGGATTGAATTCTGGAAAGACAACGAAAAACGGCGATCGCAGCTCGAGCTATCCCCAGCCGCCACAGTGGGAAAGGAGATTTGACCCATTTGATTGCCGGGAGTACCGCTTTTTCGATTTCCCTAAATTCTTCGCAGGCTCTCTTTGGCTAGGGTTTGATGGCGATCGCAGCCGGATGAGCAGCCGCGGGTAGCCATCGATTGGCGATTGGCATTCTCCAGCCTGTGCCAAAGGCGCGATCGGTGACTTTTAAGCCAGGAGGAGCCTGTTTGCGCTTAAATTCGGCGCGAATCACGAGTTTGATCACACGCTCGACCGTGGCAGCATCGTGCCCACTTGCAACAATCTCGTCGGGCGATCGATTGTCGTGGATAAACTGATGCAGAATATCATCGAGGATGTCGTAGGACGGCAGCGAGTCTTGATCGACCTGCCCGGGCTTGAGTTCTGCGCTGGGCGGCTTGACGATAACATGAGCCGGAATCAGCTTTTGCCCAGTGGAGTTGAGCCATTGGCAAATGGAATAAACCTTCGTTTTAGGCACATCTGCAATTACCGCCAGTCCGCCGTTCATGTCGCCGTAGAGGGTGCAGTAGCCAACCGCCATTTCGGATTTATTGCCCGTAGACAGCAGCAGATGCCCAAATTTATTCGAGAGTGCCATCAGCAGATTGCCACGAATCCGCGACTGCAAATTTTCTTCCGCCAGCCCAAACTCTGTATCTGCAAACAGCTCTGCCAGCGTGCGATCGTAGCTTTGCATCAGGTCGCCGATCGGCAATATCTCGGTTTTAATCGCCAGATTCTGCGCGAGCTGCACGGCATCGATGATCGAGTGCTTGGAACTGTAGGGCGACGGCATCAAAACTCCCAGCACATTTTCTGCACCGATCGCCATCATTGCCACGGCTGCCACCAGCGAAGAGTCAATCCCGCCGCTTAAGCCCAGCACAACCTTCGAGAAGCCGCACTTTCGCACGTAGTCCCGCAAGCCCAGCACCAGCGCAGACCACATTTCGGCGTCGTCATTTTCAGGCTGCGGCGCGATCTGGTTGGGATTGAGGCACAAATCCTGCTGCGTGTGATCATATTCAACCAGGACCAGATCCGGCTCGAAGGCATTTGCTCGGCAGGTCATTTCACCCCGGCGATCGAAGCCGCTGCTGTTGCCGTCAAAAATCAGATCATCGTTGCCGCCTACCTGATTAGCATAAATAATCGGAGTCTGGTAGCGAATCGCCGCATGGTGCAGCATGGCTTGGCGAATTCTTTGCTTGCCCATATGAAAGGGAGAGGCAGATAAATTGACGATTAGATTCACCTGCTGAGCCACCAGATCCTCGATCGGGCTGGCTTCATAGCTGCGCTTGCCCCAAAATTCTTCGTCGTTCCACAGGTCTTCGCAGATGGTGACGCCAATTTTGAGCGAGTCGATCGCAAATGCCATGCTTGCCTGCCCCGGCTCGAAGTAGCGATCTTCGTCGAACACATCGTAGGTGGGCAACAGCCGCTTGTGGAAATACTGCTGAACATCGCCATCTTGCAGCAGCGCAATGCTGTTAAACAGCGGTTTGCCTCCGGTTTGAACAGCGCGATCGTTGGGAACCACGGTTCCAACCAGAACGGCGATTTGAGGGGGCAAATCTTTTGCTAATTGGTTTAGCGTGTCTGCCATCGATCGTGCAAACGCAGGCTGAAGCAGCAAATCGCGAGGCGGATAGCCGCAAAGGGAAAGCTCTGGCGTCAGTAGGAGAGAAACACCTTGACTCGCTGCCTGTTGAGCTGCTTCGAGAATTTGGCGGGCGTTGCCGGAAAGATCGCCGATCGTAGGATTGAGCTGAGCAATGGCAATTTTCATAGGAATTACAAGAGTTACAAGAATGTAGGAAAAAGAATTACTCGCTTAGCTGATAAAGAATAGCTAGAGGATTCACTTTAAATTCAGCTAAATCTTGTTCAATCACTTGCCAAACTTTTTGAAAATCAACCCTTCCAGAGTCATGAATTAAAAGATTTCGCATTCCAGCAATTTGTTTCTGGGGAATTTGAGGGTGAGCTGTTTTTAATGTCTGAGAGGTTCTTTTAGTCGCTTTGCTAATGACTTCTAAATTTCGCTCGATCGCGTCCTGCCACATTTTGTCGCTTGCTAGTGCAGTCAATGTCGCTATGATTTGTTGCCTCGTCTCTTGCAACAGAGCCAAAGATACGAACATTTAAAGCTTTATGCTGGGCAGCAATTGCTAAAATCTCTTCGCGTTTTTCTCTGATGAATTCCTCAATTTTCATCCTAACTTTTCCTACTCTATCTTTGCTAAAAAAGACCTTTGCTAAATAAAGACTAACGGCTTGTCCTTAAAAGGAGCAAACGCATCGGCATCAAACCGATAAAGGCTGGCAGGCCGTCCGGCTCCGCGTGAGATTTTGACTCCGGTATCCTGTAGAAAGCCGAGTTTTAACAGGCGCGATCGAAAATTAGAATAATCTGAGAAATTTTCGCCTAAAACAGTCGTGTAAAGCTGATATAAGTCGCTGAGAGTAAACAGTTCGGGCAGCACTTCAAAGGCAACAGGACTGTACTCTAACTTATTGCGAAGCCGACGATAACCATACTGTAAAACCTGGTTGTGATCGAATGCTAAAGGCGGAACCTGCTGAAGCGGATACCAGGCAATGCCACTCACCCCGTCTGCAATCAGTTTGGCTTCGGCAAAGCGTACCAGCGCGAAATAACTGACCGAGAGATAGCGCACGCCATACTGATGCTGGCTTTCACGCGGATCGCGATCGGGTCCGCCAAAAGTATAAAGCTGCTCCAGATACAAATTTTCAACCCGAATCTTTTCAGATAGCACCCGATATGCCGCATCTTCGAGCGATTCACCCTTTCGAACAAGGGTTCCAGGCAGGCTCCACTGTCCCAAAAACGGCTCTTCCCGACGCATCACCAACAGCACCAGCAACCGATTTTGCGCGGTATCGACTGAAAAAATCACGTTGTCCACACCCACTTTAAAGTCGGCTAGAATTCCCGCGATTACCTCTTTGGGGGAACTGCTTCGCAACGGGTCGGTAGATTTTTTGGTGCTGCGTCCTGCCATGTGTAGAGCTGTTCTCGATGAATGTATGCCTCGATCGGCGGAATGACGGCTTCAGCGTCTCTAGTTTTCCGATAATCGGTAGATGAAACGTCTGGTACGGGGATAGAGGCGATCGTTACGCTGGCTCCCATTTGTCTCAAGGGTTCTAAGTCTACCTCGCTTAAAGGATAGCCCGGTCGTGGAATCACGAGTAATCGAACTTGCTGCAACAGTTCCTCAATGCAATACCATCGGGGAAGCTGCGCCACCAGATCAGAGCCAATGACCAGCGTAAAGTCTGCGTCCTGCCAGCGTTCTCTGGCGCGCTGCACCGTAATCAATGCTCTGGGATGGCTCAATTCCGCCTCCAGGCACAAATTGTGGCGCGGCGGATCAATATCTTCGATCAAAAGTTGCAGCATCGCTGCCCGATGAACAAGCGGCGTCTGGTGAGACTTAAAGGGATTGTCGGATGCCCAGACTGCTACCTGATCAAACTGACCTGCCAGCCAAGCCAAAACTGCCTGATGTCCGGCGGTTGGTGGGTCTGCGCTGGTTCCGAAAAGGGCGATCGAGGTCATGAGTAAGTGAGTGGATGAGTAAGGGGCTAGACGGGATGGGGGTGGAGGAATTTGTCGATGGATCAAACGATTCGTTAAAAGCGATCGGAGGTGTTCATAGGTTCAATCCTGCAATATCAACATTCACCACTATTTCGCTAATATTTCGCCATTGTTTCGCCACTGTGAAAACCCCAAGACCCAATTCACTCTCCGCCTCCTTATCTCCTCATTCCATTTCTGCCTCAAACTCTCCGCCTGGTTTCCTCAATCAGGGCTTGCAGGGCAGCAGAGATTGGGGGGGCGATCGTTTCCGGGTGGTGAATGCGGCGAATTGGTTCAGGTAGGCTGTTGATATTGGTGAGGGTGCGATCGGCGATCGTTTGCAGGGATTCAGGAGGGATGATGCGCTGACCCTGCTTAAGAACGGGCTGAAGGACGGGCTGTTCGTTTGGTTCGGGGGGTTCGCTGATCAGTCCCAGTCGATCGCCCTTAAATTGTCCCTGCTCAGTCTGTCCTTTCTCAATGCGGCGAAAAATCTGCTTGCGTCCGGGGTAGGTGGCCTTGCCTTCGGAAGCTTTCATAACCGGGATGCCGTCGATCTCGACCAGTTTATACACGCCGTTGATCGGGTTGCCGGAGACAAGCTTGGTGCCAATGCCGTAGCTGTCGATTTGTGCGCCTGCGATCTGAAGGCGATCGATTTCAAATTCATCAAGGTCACCGCTTGCCACAATGCGCGTATCGGGCAAAAGCTGACGAATCTGCTGGGACTGGGAAACCAGATCGCCAGAGTCGAGCCGGACTGCTTTGAGGGTGAGGTTTTCTTGCTGGATGCCCACAGCGAGTCGCTGGGCTGCGGCGATCGAATCGTAGGTGTCGATCAGCAGCGTTGCGCCGGGGAAGTAGCGGTGAAATGCCTGAAACGCCTCGTCTTCGGTTCCTTCAAGCGCAGCCAGTGCCATGACTAGAGCGTGTGCCATTGTGCCGCTTGGCTTTTGCCCGACCTGAAAGGCGGCAAGAACGTTTGAGGTGGCATCAAATCCGGCTGCCAGTGCCGCTCGTGCTGCAAAGAGAGATGCTTGAGGACCAAATGCCCGCCTTGTGCCAAATTCGAGCAAGCTTGCAGACCCGGCAACGTCTCGCATTCGCGCTGCTTTGGTGGCAATCAAGCTTTGGTAGTTGAGGAGATTTAGCAAGCAAGTTTCAACGATTTGCGCCTGCCACAGGGGAGCTTCAATCCGCAACATCGGCTCATTGGCAAACAGCACTGTGCCTTCAGGAACTGCCCAGACATCGCCTGTGAAGCGTCCGCTTGCCAGCACCTCCCAAAAACGATCGGGCACATGGGCAAAGATTCCGGTGGCTTGCAGGGCAGCAATTTGTTCTGCGCTAAAACTGAGCTGCTCCAGATAGTCGATCGCCTGCGCCAGCCCCATTGCCACGATGTAGCCAAAGTCTTCGGGCAAACGACGGGTGAACAGCTCAAAGCTTGCCCATTTCCCAGCGATGCCTTCTCCCACATAGCAGGCAGCCATTGTGAGCTGATACAGATCGGTGAGTAGGCTGTAATCCTGGGAGTTCAGGAGCAGTGCCGTATCTGGCATAGGGAATGGAAGGTAAATGGCTCAGAATGAATGGCTCACACTCGATGCACGGGTGTAGCGATCGTCCCGATCGGGAAAATCTATCAGCCTAGTAAGTATCAGCCTATTAATTATAGTTAAATTTACTAAAAGTTTTGGTAATCGTTCGCAGGATTCGGTTCGATCGTGTCACAGAAAGCTGATATTACACAAGCATTGCGTTCTGTGCTCCAGATCATTCTGCTGAATACTCAACTTTTGTAAATGATCCTACCTCCAACCGATTATATTGAGTTGAACTAAAATTTTCGATCGCTAATGTTCCCCATTAGTGCTCACAATCCAGCATTTCTAAACAGAGATAACTTGTGCAATTCGGGTATGAGCAGCCTGTATACTCTGAAGGGCGATGGCTGAACTGGATATGGCTTGCTCGACTTTTCTGAGTGATTCTAAACAGCGATCGAACTAGTGGTCGCAAAAACCGGGCTTTCTCTCACTGCTTTCCCGAATCAGTGTCCCTGTAGGGTCGATGAAATCCTTCCGCAAGTTTTGCCTGATGCGGTTGAAGAATCCCTCAACTCATCATGGCGTTGACCTCACTTCCTCTCACTTCCTCAAGTCGTGTAACTTCCCCTGCTCCGGTTCGGTTCTGCCCACTGCGATCGATCCTCAAAACTTGTTACATTAATTGACATCAGAGCGATGTCATCGGTGAAACAAGCAGAGAGCATCCCTGATACATCAAGCCACTGTCCACCATGGATGAGGTTCCCAACGTGAACGACGCAACAAAACGGCTATCAGAATTTTTTGAGGGCAGCAATACAACGAATGAACTGTGGCAATATGTCCAGTCCCTCAGCCCCGAAACCGTTGCTCAACTTTCTCGACCTCAATCGCGGGAAGTGCTGCAAGTGATGGAGCGCAACATTATTGGTCTTCTGGGCGGTTTGCCCCCTGAGCAGTTCGACGTGACAATTACGACCAGCCGTGAGGATCTGGGTCGGCTGCTGGCTTCCGCAATGATGAGCGGCTATTTTATTCACAGTGCTGAGCAGCGCATGAACTTTGAGAGATCCTTGCAAGGCGCGATCCTGACCGAGGACGAGGCAGCGTAAGTTTTCTGGAACGGGCAAGGCAACCGAGCAATATAATTGCTCATCCGTAAAATGGAGCTATGCCCATCTCTTCTTTTCATCCGACTTATAACGACAATCCCAATCCGGTAGGTCAAACGATCGATCTGCCGGGTTTTCGTTTGTCTGCTGATCAGCCTGGGAAGGATTTATCGAATCACGAAATTCATGACCTGCGGCAAAACTTGCTGCGATGGTATGGCGAATCGGGGCGAGATCTGCCCTGGCGACGCACCCATAATCCTTACGCCATCTGGATTTCAGAGATTATGCTTCAGCAAACCCAGGTAAAAACGGTGATGCCGTATTATGAACGCTGGATGCAGCAGTTTCCAACGATCGCTCACCTTGCCCAGGCAGACCAGCAGCAGGTTTTGAAGGCATGGCAGGGGTTAGGCTATTATGCCCGCGCCCGCAATCTGCACCGAGCCGCCCAAATCATCCTGGCCCAGCATGGCGGCAAATTTCCCCAGGATCTTCCATCTGTGATGTCCCTGCCCGGAATCGGACAAACCACCGCAGGCGGAATTCTCAGTGCCGCATTTAACCAGGCTGTACCGATATTAGATGGTAATGTAAAGCGAGTGCTGGCACGGCTGAGGGGAATTGACGTTCCGCCGAGTCGGGCAATCAAAGCCCTCTGGCAGATTTCAGCCTCCCTGCTCGACCCCCAGCAGCCCCGCGACTTTAATCAGGCGTTTATGGATCTGGGCGCGACCATCTGCACCCCCAAAAATCCTGCCTGTTTGCTCTGTCCCTGGAACCCTTACTGTCTGGCGTATCAAACCAATATGCAAAACGAACTGCCCGTCTCTGAAAAGCGTGCTCCGACTCCTCATAAGCAAATTGGCGTTGCCGTCATCTGGAACGATCGCGGACAAATCTTGATCGATCGCCGCAAACAAGAAGGTCTCTTGGGCGGACTCTGGGAATTTCCGGGCGGCAAGATCGAACCAGGCGAAACCGTCGAAGCCTGTATTGTGCGCGAGATTCAAGAAGAGATCGGGATTGAAATTACAGTAGGCGATCGGCTCATCACCATCGATCACACCTATACTCACTTCCGCGTCACGCTCAACGTATATCACTGTAAGTACGTGAACGGAGAACCACAGCCGATCGAATGTGATGAGGTGCGCTGGGTGGAAGTTGCTGAACTGGAGCAGTTTCCCTTTCCCCAGGCAAATGTGCAGATCATTGAGGCGATTAAACAGCAGCAATGAAACGAGTGAGGATCTGGATTAATCGAATTGCGCTAGGTCTATTCGTTGCCAGCGTAATCTATTTGATTTTTAGGATTGTTACTTTCTCTGCTCCTCGATCTGCCTTTGCATTGACAGCACAACTGTTGCTGTTACACACAGGCTTGAGTCTTGGAATTGCGTCCATCGTTGGGACAATTGCGGCAGCATTAAGCTTTGTGGTTTCATACTTCGACTGGTCACTCACCTCACCCATCAAACGATCGCTCCGTCTTTCGGGTAGAGTGCTGGCAGGTACGTTCTTGGGATTAATCGCAGGTGGAACAATAGGATTTGTATTAGGGTATGCCTTCGCACCGACATTAGATCAAATTTATCCAAGCACAGAGAATCCATTTGGGGCAGGTCGTTTTATTCCCCCTTCTTGGTCTCTCGGAACGCTAATTGGAGGAATTTGGGGACTGACAAATTCGCTTATCTCACACAGTCAAAGACAACGCAGGGAAGGCTAAACTGCTGGACTTAATATCGCTATTCTGAGCTGCTAATTCCCGCTAATTTCGACTAACGCTTCGCCCGATCGCAGAAGTTCTAGTGCTTTTGGCAAAGTTGTAGCTGCCTTCAAGTCATCTGCTTCCAAGTCGGGCATTTCCTCCAAGATCTGTTCAGCGCTCAGTCCTGCCGCAAATAAATCTAAAACATCCGATACTCGAATCCTCATGCCTCGAATGCAGGGACGACCACCACACTGCTTAGGATTAACCGTAATTCTCTTCAGTAGGTTAGACATGAGGGCGTGCTGCAATGTAGCTTTTGTTTTAGTCTAACAGGGACACAACTCCAGGAAGCACAGCAGCAGAATTGTCGATCGCCCGAACCTGAGCAATGATAGATTCAGTCACTTGTGAACGCACTTCCCAATACGGCAGACCCGATCGATGAGCTACTGAAACAGCTCGATCAAGGCAACACAGGTCGATCGTCTTCTCTTGCAAATGCTCAATCGGCAACCGCATCAGAGGCAGAACAGCAGTCGATTGAAGCTTCTACCACGAAGTCGATCGATCAGCTGCTTGCTGAAATTGAAGGTAAGCCTGTCTCGATGCAACCGAGGGTGGCTCAGCCAGATCTTTCGATGCGCCCGAAGCGAGAACTGCGATACGTTGACCCAATGAGCGATCGACCTGTAGCCCCCGAACATCATCAGCCTGCAAAGCAGAAGGCGATCGTGCAGAAAGCACAGGCATGGCTCAATGCCCTTGATCCGCATGACGGTAACGCCTTGTTTTTTGAGAGATTTGCTGAAAAGTATCCTTCGCGTTTGGAAGCGGCGATCGATTTTTTGGGGCTAAACCAGGAATAGGCTGGCTCTGTTCGCCTTATTTCTGCTCACCCAATTTCTGCTCACCCAATAACAGAACAGTTTAGAAATCAGCAACTTAATCCAACTGCCTGACACAGCCGCGATTTTTGTCTTAAACTAGGACAGGCTAATCGCAGCATAAGAACTGCCTCGGTAAGGGTGAATTCATGGACGACTTGTTGAATGCTCAATTAAACGCTCAGGCGACGGCTCAGGGGCTAATGACGGTGGAAGCAGTCCAAAAGGCGCTGAATCGATCGCGAGCATCGGTCTATCGCTACGCCAACACTAATCCTTCTGACCTCAATCCGTCTTACGATGCGCGGAAGCTTAACCCGGAACTGCGGGTGAATAAAGACGATCCGCTTCTGTTTCACCCCAACGAAGTCGCTCGTTTTGCTCAGGATGTGCTAGGCATCAAGCAAGTGACGATCGAGGTGCAGCAGCCCAGCGAAAACGTAACCCACGATCTGCTGCGGGCAATTTTAACCGAGCTTCAAAGTCTGCGATCGGCATTGAAGGATCGATCGTAGGATTCATTCGCGATCGGATATCCTTTACCAGCAAATTTCATCTCTCCATAACCTGCATCTCATCCAACCGTTCTCAAAATGTATTAGCCTTTAAACTTGGAAGATTTTTTGGAACCGGGGTAGCTGCTTGTGCTAAATCCTGCGATTGCTTCGCTCACGGCTGATTTTCGCATCATTTTCGATCGTGACCCTGCGGCGCGAAACTGGCTGGAGGTGATGTTTTGTTATCCCGGTCTTCAGGCGTTGCTGCTGCATCGGTTTGCCCATCGGCTGTATAAGCTGAACATCCCGTTTATTCCCCGTCTGATTTCCCACATTGCCCGCTTCCTGACTGGAATTGAGATTCACCCTGGCGCACAAATCGGTCAAGGCGTCTTTATCGATCACGGGATGGGCGTGGTGATTGGCGAAACGGCGATCGTCGGCAACTATGCGCTGATTTATCAGGGCGTCACCTTGGGCGGCACGGGCAAAGAGAGCGGCAAACGCCACCCCACTCTGGGCGAAAATGTGGTCGTTGGAGCCGGGGCAAAGGTGCTGGGCAATATCGAAATTGGCAACAATGTCCGCATCGGCGCAGGCTCAGTCGTGCTGCGAAATGTGCCTTCTGATTGCACTGTTGTCGGCATTCCAGGACGCATTGTGTATCGCGCAGGCGAACGAGTTGATCCGCTGGATCACGGTCAGCTACCCGACTCCGAAGCGCAGGTGATCCGGGCATTACTCGATCGGATTGAGGCACTCGAACAGCAGGTACAGGCATTACAGCCTCCTGCCCCACAGCCCAAAGTTGAAGTGAAGGGTGAAGATTCCACTCGCGTTCCCGTAACAACAAGCTGTCGCCTCAACGACAAGATCATCGAGCAATTTCTCGACGGTTCGGGGATTTAGGAGAATTTCAAGCTCTAGGCAATCCCACGGCAGGCGATTGAACACTTTCCCAATAGGTTCCTGGAGCCTACATCAGGGATTCACTTCTTCCTTGGTCCATTCGTCGTTCGTTTTCTGATAAACATAGCGATTTTGAGGATCGCCGCGTAGCAGCAAATGATCGACCTGAACCGGATCGAGCAGCAGCAAACAGAAGTTAGGCGGAGGCTCGATCGCATTAGGCGGCGGCGGAGTAAAATCACTTTCGGCAGTTCGCAACTGTCCCGAAGCTGCCCAGGCAAACTGTAATCGAGCTGCATCCGACAAATCCTGCCACTGGGTCTGCCGTGCCTGCACCAAAGTACGATCGCCAAAATCTGCCCGAACGATCGTCAACGTTCCCAGCAGACGAAACTGCTCTCGCGTTTTGGGAAAATACCAACACAGCTCGCCCCACGGATTCTGCTCGATTTGGGCAGCCTTGTCGCTGCGATCGTCGGTAATAAACTTAAGCTGATTCATGTCGTCCAGAAAGCCGCGAAACACGACGGTTCGATTAGCAGGACGATAACTCGCGCCTGAGCCATTCTCGGAAGGGGACGATTGCGTTGGTGAAGATCGGACAGTGGCAAGCTGGGCGTAGCGAGAGTAAATTAGCGATCGATTGCGGTGCAGTGCGCCTGTGAGAGCAGCCTGCCAGGGAGCCAAAATGAGGGAATGGGTTTCAGTCACGTTTACTCGTCAATATATTCGCTGGCAGGTTTAGTTTCTGGAAGCTGCAAAAACTCCTCTAGCCTGAACCTCTGGGACGGTGCTTGCATCGTGAACGATCGCTCCACAAACGCCAATCAGACTGCCTGACTCTCCTTATATCTTAATGGTTTGCGGTTTTCTGGCGGGGAAAGGAGGCTTAAAGCGTGGATAATCAGATTCGACAATCCGATTCGACCCAGAAGGAAAGGTTTAGATATACGGTAAACTCCCAAATCGCTTCTTGCTCCTGAGTTTGAAGTAACTTGCTGTCTTCAAAGTTCCCATTGATGGAGAATTAGGGGGCTAAAGCACTTCTGCCAGGACTTCGATCGCCGCTCAAGCCCGTTTTTCTGTTTATTCCTGTTCCTATGCCTCTTGCTGACTGGATTTATCCCTTTCCGCCCCTGCTTCCCGGCACACTGATCAAACGCTACAAACGCTTTTTTGCCGATATCGAGCTGGATACCGGAGAAACGATCGTCGCCCACTGCCCGAACACAGGTCCAATGACCGGGGTCTGTTTACCAGGAAATCGGGTGATGGTTTCGATAAGCAATAGCCCGACGCGCAAGCTGCCCTACACCTGGGAGCTAATCGAGGTTGAGGATAGGGTTTGGGCGGGTACGAATACAGCTATGCCAAATCGCGTGATTGAGTCGCTGCTAACCGCCCGGCTTTTGCCGGAGGTGGGAGAATATGACCAGATTCAAAGAGAAGTTCCCTATGGACAGGATAAAAAGAGCCGGATCGACTTCCTTTTAACTGGCGAAAATACCGCTCGACCGATTTTTATCGAGGTGAAAAATACGACCTGGGCACGAGGGACGCTCGCTTTGTTTCCTGATACCGTAACCACGAGAGGACAGAAACACCTTCAAGAGCTGATGGCTCTGACTCCGCAGGCACGGGCGGTGATGCTGTACTTCATTAATCGCGGCGACTGCACGCAGTTTGCACCGGGCGATCAGGCTGATCCGGTTTATGGGCAGCTTTTGCGTCAGGCGATCGATCGTGGGGTAGAGGTGTTGCCCTGTCGGTTTGAGATTACCCCGCAGGGGGTTCGCTATTTGGGGTTGGCGGAGTTCAGGATCTGTCAAATTAATTGAAATGAGCCAGAACTGCTGCCAAAGGGAGTTTGGTGAATTTAAGAGGAGAACACTGAATGAATCCGACTCAAATCAACTGCGCTGAAGCCTGTGTGAATGGCTGCGTTCTGGGCGATGCTCAATGTCCCAACAAAGAGCACCGCGAAAAGGCTTCCAGGTTTATTCAAGAAACGTCTCTCGATCAAATGCTGGCGATCGCGGAAGAATCGCTCCGTCGCCGCACGACCGCATCCCAGCCTAAATGGGTCTTCCCCGAAGATGGGGTCAATCCAAACCAGTAGTCAGAGAATTCAAGGCTGTTGAGTCGATCGCAGGCGGCAGTTCCAGTGGAATTGCTCCCAAAATGCCTTTACGAAAATCGTTGAGAATCTGATTGGCTGCCCGCTCTTTGTCTCCCTGGTACCGCGCTTCTGCCAGATCAGCAACAAAGCTCTCTCCGGTGCGCGGTTGGAGGGCGAGGGTGTAGCGATCGCGCAACGGTTCTTCTGCAAATAGGTTAGGCGACTGGTGAAGAATTTGCTTAATCCGATCGACCAAAGCCGCCGCAACCCGCTGATTATCGTAGGCAGCCTGGCCGATATCGTCGCAAAAGGCAAGCTTCAGGGCAGCGTCCTGATCGTTTAAGCGGGAAGGCAATACGCCCGGTGCATCCAGCAATTCCAGTTCGTCGGAAATTCTCACCCACTTAAGCTGGCGAGTTACTCCGGCTCGACGGGCACTCTCGACGACACGCCGCTTGAGCAATCGGTTAATCAGGGCAGACTTACCCACATTGGGAAAGCCGATCACTACTGCACGAACTGGACGGGGCAGCATTCCACGATCGTGTCTGCGCTGGTTGATTTTTGCGCCCACCTGTCGGGCTGCCTGCGCTACGCCGGAGATGCCCTGTCCCCCATGGGCGTCGGTGAAATAGGGCTGTTCGCCTGCGGCGCGAAACCACTTCGTCCAGTCCTGCTGCACGATTTGCGGAATCATATCAACGCGATTGAGAATCAGCACGCGCTCTTTGCTGCCGATCCACTGCGAGACCTGCGGATGACAGGTTGCCAACGGAATCCGGGCATCGCGCACCTCCAGCACCACGTCCACTTTTTTGAGCTGTTCTTGCAGGGCTCTCTCGGCTTTAGCGATGTGCCCCGGATACCACTGAATCGGCGGTGAAGTCATTAGCGGATAGAGTAAGTTGGATAAAGTATTTAATTCGGTTTCTTTAATTGTGACAGGCGCATGACGATCGCCCGATCGCCCTGCCGTATCAGCGAAGCTCTACTTGGGCTGCGGCAGCAGATAGATCGCGCCTGAAATCAGCGTTAGAATCACCGCCAGCCAGAAAGCAGCCAGCGCAACGGAAGTCCAGGCAGCCGGAAGCGGAGCAATTAGGAGGGCGATCGCCGCAATTTGGGTGACGGTTTTGAGTTTGCCCCAGAGGTTTGCCCCAGAGATTTGGGTTTGGTTAACGCGCCAGCCTGCGATCGTCAGTTCGCGTGCCAGGATGAGAAACACCCCCCAGGCGGGAACCTGTCCCAGTTCGACCAGTGACAGCAGGGGAGCCAGCACCAGCAGTTTATCGACCAGCGGATCGAGAAATTTTCCCAGGTTGGTGACTTGATTGAGCCGCCGCGCCAGATAACCGTCGAGCCAGTCGGTTCCGGCTGCCAGCAGAAAAATTGCCAGGGCGATCCAGCGAGTGCGATCGATCGGATGAGCCAGCAGCACCAGCAGCAGCGGCACACCCAGCAAACGAGAAACCGTAATCCAGGTGGGGAGATTCATGGGCGATACGCTTTGGGGAAACTGCGAAGCATACGGAGACAAGCCAGCGATAAAAACTTTTCGGTCAGAATTCAGCCAAAACAAAGGGCAAAAACTTAGAATTATCCTTAGCCCAACGTCTATTATCCAAACTCGATCGCTTTTATCGCTATGCGTGTTTTTGTTTTACTGTTTCTGAATGCTCAAACCAACGAAGAGGGAATTCATACGCTGAGGATAGGCGATCGAAACACCGTTCTCATGTTTGAGTCTGAAGACGACGCAACGCGATTTGGGCTACTGCTAGAAGCACAAGATTACCCCAATCCCAACGTTGAGGCGCTTGATTCGGAAGAGATTGAGGAAATCTGTCAAGACGCAGACTACGACTGTAGGCTGGTTCCTGAAGGAACGCTGCTGATGCCGCCCGAATCGAGTATCGAACAACCCGAATGGCAGGAAGATGGAACTCCGGGTGAGCCGGCTGAAGCAGAATCAGAAATGCCCATGTCTGAGCTAGAGCAAATTCGGCGGCGACTGGAGGGACTGCTATGAGCTGGTGGCACAAGCTAAAAAATAACGGTTTGGCGCGGTTTGGCGCACTGGTGCTGCTGCTGTTTTATCTGGTAGTGATTCTTGCTGAGTTTGTTGCGCCCTACGATCCTTATGCTTCGCAAGCTGACGGATCGCTGCTGCCGCCAACGCAAATCTACTGGCGCAATGAGCAGGGACAGTTTATCGGTCCGCACGTCTACCCCACTACGCAGGGTCCGGTCGAGCTTAAAACGGGCGATCGCTTGCTGAAGGTCGATCGAAGTCAGCCCTCTCCGGTGCGGCCGTTTGTGCAGGGCGATGAGTACCGCTTTTTGCAAGTCAAGCTGCCCTTACCGACACGATTCTCCCTCACGAATCCTCAAATTGAGGAAGTCGAGCTGTTTCCCGGCATTCCAGGGAATTTGCACCTGTTTGGCACAGCAGGTCTGGGCAGGCTAAATCTATTGGGAACCGACGAAGCCGCTCGCGATCAATTTAGCCGTTTGATTTACGGTGGGCGGGTGAGTCTCAGTATTGGACTAGTAGGGATTTTGATTTCGTTTCCGCTAGGACTGCTGGTGGGCGGCATTTCGGGCTATTTTGGCGGCGTTACCGATGCTGTGCTGATGCGCATCGTGGAAGTGCTGATGACGATTCCGGCGATTTATCTGCTGGTGGCACTGGCGGCGGTTTTGCCTCCGGGATTGACCAGCTCGCAGCGATTTTTGCTGATTACGCTGATTACGTCTTTTGTGAGCTGGTCAGGTCTGGCGCGGGTAATTCGCGGGCAGGTGCTTTCGCTGAAGCAGCGCGAATATGTGCAGGCGGCAAAGGTGATGGGTGGCAGACCGCTCTATATCATCCTGCGCCATGTGCTGCCGCAAACCGCGACCTATGTGATTATTTCGGCAACGCTGGCGATTCCGAGCTTTATTGTGGCGGAGGCAATTTTGAGCCTGATCGGGTTAGGGATTCAGCAGCCCGATCCGTCCTGGGGCAATATGCTGTCGCTGGCAATTAATGCTTCGATTCTGGTGCTGCAGCCGTGGCTGGTGTGGTCACCTGCCATTTTGATTGTGCTGACAGTGCTGGCATTTAATTTGCTGGGGGATGGCTTGCGGGATGCGCTTGATCCGCGTAATACGCAGCGTTAGAAGGGATTAGGGTCTGAGTACCGTAGGGTGCGTTAGCGTCAGCGTAACGCATGATTTCCCATTGTGGAGTGCCCTCAACTGCAAAGCCTCTTCAACCGTCCGCACCCATTAAATTAAGCGTGATTTGCTGAATCAGGGAATACTCCTCCACGAAACCCGATTACCCCGAAGGGGGAACTGCGAAGCAACCGCCCTACGCTATGCCCTACTACCGCAGAAGCAAAATTGCAGGCGGCACGTATTTCTTTACCCAGGTCACGCATCAAAGACAGCCCTGGCTCTGTAGCGAGATTGCCCGATCGCTCCTACGCTCGGCTTTGCTCAAGGTTGGTGCCAAATATCCATTTACGATCGAGGCGATCGTTCTGTTGCCTGACCATTTGCATTGTATTTGGACATTGCCGCCGAATGATAGCGATTATGCAACGCGATGGCGATTGATTAAAAGCGAGGTGACGCGGCAGGGGTCAGACTTGCTGGGGGTGCAAGCAAGCCGGAGTGAATCGCGGCAGAAGCGGCAGGAGGGCAATCTTTGGCAGCGACGCTTTTGGGAGCATACGATTCGGGATGAGGCGGATTTTGCGCGGCACTGTGATTATATTCATTACAACCCGGTGCGGCATGGGTTATGCGAGCGGGCAGTGGATTGGCAGTATTCGAGTTTTCACCGCTTTGTGGCGCAGGGGGTGTACTCGAAGG
>NZ_JACJOR010000510.1:0-3267 GCF_014695615.1 Leptolyngbya sp. FACHB-711 | reverse complement strand
CGATTCAAGCCAGTTAAAGCGCGCAGCAAGCGGTCTTGTGTCAGCACCCGTTCAATATCCAGCATTTGCTTATCCCATTTCTGCCTTCTATTCTTGCTTATTTCCCGACAAGTCTAATGGTATCCAGGGCAGATAGAGCATCTAGGATGAAAGAGTAACCAGTGACAGAAGCAATCATATCGGGTACTAACTGGGTGAGCAGTTGATCAACTTTCGCTTGCAATTGATCAAGCGTCTTAAAGAACGTTCACTTCAGGTCTGCTTTGAGATGTTGCCATAACCGCTCAATCGGATTTAGCTCTGGACAGTAAGGAGGTTGAAATAACAAAATGACATTCTCTGGCACCACTAAGTCTTGACTGGTGTGGAAGCGACCGTTATCCACTTGGAGAATGTTTAGACTATTCGGATAAGCTTTGGAAAATTCGTCCAGGAACCTTTGGTAGCAAACGGTATCCACGTGGGAAAATTGCAAAAACAAGGATTCTCCTGTTGCTGGTTCAACCGCACCATAAAGCCAAAACGCTTTGAACTGCCACTGCCATTGCCCAACGGGTTTAACACCGCAAGCAGTTATCAACCGTCCCAGTAACGTCTTGAGTCCAAAGCGGCTCTCATCCTGCGCGAAATAACGGATTTCTCGTGGCTCTTGACCGGTGACGCGGTCGTATTGCCTGAGCAGCGCAAGGTCGTCGGCAAGGTTTTTTTGAATGCGTCTCGCTGTTCGTGGTTCTGCTTGATGTGCTCAGGACGAGGCACTTTCAGCTTTGCCCCAAGGCGGTAGCGAGTCATCTGGTACACCGCATGATACTCGGCTTCAACGCCCAGCGTCTCGCTCAACCACTGCTGCACCATGCCATAGCTTGCAAATCCATGATCTGCCTCTTGTAACCGCTTGGCTAACGCTTCTTCTGCCCATTGCGGTATCTTTCGCACCCCCCCAGTCGGCAGGGCTAATTCATTGTGATAGTAGAGAAGATAGGATAGGAAGAAATCCAGTTCCTTCAACTCATGAACAGTAGCAATGGCTATCACGATCATTGAAGCACTGCAGCAAGTCAAAGACTTTCGAGCTAAACGCGGACAACGGTATCCGCTGTGGGTGATCTTGTTGCTGGTTGTTCTCGGAACACTCAATGGGTGCAGGAGTTATCAAGCGTTGGAAGAGTTTGCTCAACGTCACTATCAGGCGCTGGTCAATCACTTAGGCTTATCTTGCCAACGGTTACCTTCCGATAGCACGATCCGACGGGCTCTGATGGGTGTAGACTTTGCCCAACTGGCGCAGGTATTCGTGAACTGGGCAAAGCCTTACGTTGAGTATGACGAGTTGGGATGGTTCGCTATCGACGGCAAGGGGCTCAACGGCAGTATTGTGGCTCCCTGTGAGGCTCATCAGCAGTTTGTCAATTTGGTTTCTGTGTTCAGTCAGTCTCAAGGCATTGTCGTGGCGATGGAGTCGTATCGGAGTAACCAAGGCAGCGAAATTGAAGTGGTCGCAGCCCTGATTCGAGCATTAGATTTGCAAGCTGTCACCTACACGATGGATGCGGCTCACTGCCAAAAAAACGGTTAAGACGATTATTGAGCAAGGCAATGATTATGTGATTACCGTCAAAGCCAATCAGAAGTTGTTGTATCAACAAGTCTGTGCCATTACCCAGGATTGTGGACCAGTGAGTGTGTACATTCAATCTGACAAGACTCATCATCGTCTGACTCATCGAACGGTTGAAGTCTTTGATTGTTTAGCCGGGATTGCTCAAGACTGGTTAGGATTACGTCGCTTAGTCAGGGTGCAGCGGCAAGGCATGCGCAAGGGTAAACCCTGCACCCAATTGAGTTACTACATCACCAGTTTAGCCACCACTGCCCGACAGTTTGCCGAGCGCATTCGTGGGCACTGGGGTATTGAAAACCGGCTCCATTGGGTCAAAGATGTTGTCTTGGGTGAGGATGAGTGTCCACTCAAACTCGCTTATGCACCAGAAAACTGGGGACTAATTCGCACCTGGGCGATCAATGTGTTCCGCTTAAATGGAGAACCTTCCATTACCAAAGCCCAACGTCGAGTCGCAAATGACATCGAAGCTCTTTTCCTACTCCTACAATGAATTAACCCTGCCCCAGTCGGTTGCTTGATTTCGAGCATGGCTTCGATGCCGCCTTGTCGGTACAGCGATAGCCACGTTTGCAGTGTGTTCCGATGTTTCCCGACCGCTTTGGCAATCGCACTAATACTGGGAGCATTCTCCTGCTTGAGCCAGTATAGGACTTGCAATCGGTCCTTAGTTGTCGGCGTACTCGCTTGGCGCAACTGCTGGGCTAATTCATCCAGGCTTTCCTTGACTTCAATACGGGTAGTACCAACCATCAGGAGTGGGGAGAAACGGCTCCTCTCAGTCTACTTCATCTGCCTTGTCCTCTATTTAAATTGGTATGAGTATTCAAACTTTGTCTATTTTCCATAAATTTATCTTTCCCTTTCTTCTCTTTGTTAAATAGGTTGGAAGATCACCTGCAATTCATCAACTCTTTCTAAAAACAGTCCTCTTCTCTTAGACAAAGACACTGCTTCTGTCATATAACACTGTGGTCTTATAAAGTTTCTCACCTCATCGTATGCTTGACAAAATCGCTGCGCTGATTCAAACGCTCCAAATCCTAAAGTTGGATAATAGCGTTGCTTTATTCCTCGATGGCTCTGCTCGATCGGATTCCCTCGGCAATCTCTCACCTCATGCTCAACCGCTTCTCCCAATTCTTCTGCGATCGCTCGCGGGTAGCTCGTATGTCCATCCGTTGCGACTCGTTGCGGCGCTTGTTCTGCTACCTTATAGGCTTGAGCAAAAAACGCTTTTGCCGCTTCCATGTCTCGCTTCTCGCTCAACCTCACATCAACTAAACTCCCATCTTCATCGATCCCTCGATACAAGTAGCACCACCGACCACTGATTCGGATGTAAGTTTCATCCACAAACCAGATCTTGCTGGTTGTGTCGCAAAAACTGGTCAATGGTAAGGTAGGACAAGCCCAGCTCCCCTGACTCGCTCTCCAATGTCTACGTCCTCCCTGTTCAAATGGCGGCACTTTTTGCCTGAAATCATCCTGCTGAACGTGCGGTGGTACTGTCGCTACTCCCTGAGCTACCGAGATTTAGAGGAGATGATGCAGGAGCGGGGCATGGGAGCGGATCACTCGACGATCAACCGTTGGGTGTTGAGGTACGCTCCAGAACTGGACAAACGCATTCGACTCCACCTCAA
>NZ_JACJOR010000051.1:0-4373 GCF_014695615.1 Leptolyngbya sp. FACHB-711 | reverse complement strand
ACTTTCAAAACCACAATCATGCAATAAACCACGCTGAGGGGAATTTGGCTGCGTTTTGATGCTAAAGAATGCTGAAAGAAGTACCAACTATCCAAAGGGGCAGATTACGTTTGATGAAGTAGAAGCAGGAATGATCGTTATCCAATGATTTTGAAATAATGTTGGAATGCTTTTGGAACGTATACCGATATATGGTTTTTTCATGCTAATTCGCTGTAGGTTGAACAATCTTTCTCTCTTTGGTGAGATTGTCTTCTGGCGATCGAATTGCCATAATTCACGCACAACAAGTGATTGTAAAAACGAAGTGCCCCCGGTTAGCGAGTAGCTGGGGGTCGTCCTATTAGAACTGAAGCTCAATCAGATAAATCGAATAAGACCCGGTGCGTGGATTCGGTATGAGCTTTATTTGTTCGCTATAGTAATCTCTAGTGAACCTGCCTGAAGCCACCCCATGCGTCATTCTTTTCGCGTTGGAACCTTTAATCTCTATAATCTGCTACTGCCCAACATTCCTTATTACGAAAACCGTCGCTATAGCATCGCCGAATATGAGCGGAAAAAGCAATGGATTGCGGCACAGCTCAACCGGATGCAGGCAGACATCGTAGGATTTCAAGAGGTGTTTCATCAGGAGGCCTTAGAAGAAGTCCTGACAGGAATACCAACTTACGAAGGTGCAGCGCTGATCACAGGCGATCCTAACGGAGAAAAGCCAAGAGTTGCACTGGTTTCTCGGTTTCCCGTCCTTCGATACGAAGTCATCGATCGCTTTCCGGCGGCTGCAAGATTTGATTTAGAAGACATACTGATTCCGCTCGATCGCTTCGCGCGTCCGGTAATTCAGGCTGAGGTTGCAATTACCAATTCCCTGGTTTGTACCGTCATCGTGGTGCATCTCAAGTCGAAGCGTCCTGTGATTTCAGAAGGAAAAGATCGGCATGATCCGATCGAAATTGTGAAAGGACAAACCCGTGCCCTAATTCAGCGAGCAGCTGAGGCGATTGCATTGCGGGTGCTGCTGGTTGAAGTCCTGCAAAAAACTCGGCATCCGGTCATTTTGATGGGCGACATTAATGATGGCGATCGAGCAGTGACATCGCGCCTGATCTCAGGAGACCCCCCCGACCCTGACTGGCAGCATGAGTATAAAGAGGCCGTGTGGGATGTGCTGCTTTATTCTGCAAAAGAGATTCAGGCAAGACAGACTCGCGGCGACTTTTATTACACGCATATACACGATGCCCACTATGAAAGTTTGGACCATATTTTGGTGAGTCAGGAGTTTATGCTGCAAAATCCCAGGCACATCGGGCACGTCAAATATGTCTCGGTGCTGAATGATCATTTGATGGATAAAAGTTTAATGGATCATCCTGTAGAGGTCTGGAAGTCGGATCATGGTCAGGTGGTCGCGCAGATCGAACTGCGAAATTAAAGCAGATTTTGAGCGGGGGATCGCAGCGATCGAGCTAAGATAATTACAACTCATAAAGAAATTTGCCGGATTGATTGCTGTTTATCAAGATTGATTTAGCCATGCTGTCAGATCTGCTGCCATTTCCGATTCGTCTCGATACTGTCCTTTTAACTGGAATTGCGCTCTGGTCGCTGGCTCTTTATCTAGGCTTCTTTCCGGTGGGCGAATGGGTAATGGAGCAGTTGACCCGATGGATGAACTTTGCCGATCGATCGCTCTACACCTCGGCTGAATACGAGCGCACCCGTAAAGGACGCGAATCCCAGAATGCCTTTTATGCATCACTGCTGAGTATTGTGCCGTTTTTGGGCGCAGGCGGAATTTGTAACTGGCTGATGGAGCTGAGCTTAGGTCGCAGTTGGGCGATCAGTGTGGGCATTCTGGCCTGTATTGGCTGCGGCGTGTATGAGCTGGGCAGGCGGGATGGTCAGTCGATCGATTGAAGATTTTTTGCAGTTGGGCACAGGTTACTTAATTCTGAATTTACCCGTAACGCTGTGTTTTTATTTAACGCTGTGTTTTATTCGATTGCCTTACAACAGTGCTTTGCAACAGTACCTTACAACAGAGAGATGTCCTGGGTTGTGCAGGCTTGCTATAGTTGCACTCTAATCTTCAGTTTTTTTAATCTCTAGTTTTTCTAATTTCTAGTTTTTCACCTGTGGCTCTTATTGGGCAATGCCTGCTCTACAGAACAAGACTTAGAACCAGGACAATGAAAAAGAAATTACCGCAAAAGAAGTGGACTTTTGTTGGGGTGATCAGTATCCTTGCAGCACTGTTGACCCTGCTGTGGCAATCGCCCGCCCCGGCACAATTTGGACTGTCGGATTTTCGGCTGAATCAGCTTTCCTCAGAGGTGGCTGCCCTGCGGCTTCAGGTGAGTCAGCTTCAGGCTCAGATAGGCGGGAGCGTCAGCCGTGCCCCGGTGACATCGGCTCCTCGCATTGCTCCTCCTTCCCAAGCCCAGACGAATTCTGCCCAGTTCGATCGCCTTGCCACACTGGTGATCGAGCTAGGTGAGCAGGTAAAAGCCATCGACGATCGCCTCAAAGCAGTCGAAGCAAGATTCCCCCAGGCATCACCGCAACCCGTTCCCTAGGCATCACCGCAATCCGTCCCGCCCGCTTCATCCCGCTAGTGCCAATCCGTCTGCTCTGGGTTCAGAAGCAGCAATTAGCACACCATTTTGCTGCACAATCATTTGTCCTTTGCCGAAACTTCGGCCTTCTGCGGTCAGGCGAATGTCATGCCCTCGATCGGTTAATCCCAGAGCAATCGATCGGGCTACGGTCTGTTCTAGCCACACCGTTTTGCCGTTTGTGAACTGCCAGCGCGGGGCATCGAGGGCAGCCTGCGGATTCATGCCATAGTCTCTCAGGTTGACCATCATTTGCAGATGTCCCTGTGGCTGCATGTGCGCCCCCATCACGCCCATCGGACCGATCGGCTGATTGCCCTGCGTTAGAAAACCGGGAATGATCGTGTGAAACGGACGCTTCCCGGGGGCAGCCTGATTTGCGTGTCCGGGCTGAAGGGTAAAGCCTCTGCCGCGATTGTGCAGCGCGATGCCCGTTTCGGGAACTAGAATGCCGCTGCCAAAGCCCATGTAGTTCGACTGAATAAACGACACCATGAAATCCTGATCGGCAGCTGCCAGATACACCGTGCCACCCTTAGGCAGATCAGCGCTGGCAAATAGGGCACGATCGCCGATCAACTGACGTCGCCGCGCCGCATAGGTTTTATCCAGCAAGTCCTGCGGCTGCACCTGCATAGTTTCAATGTCGCTGACGTGCTGATGCACATCGGCAAAGGCTAGCTTCATCGATTCGATTTGCCAGTGGAAACTGTCTACCGAGTCGCGGGGCTGTTTTGATAAATCAAATCCTTCCAGAATATTCAACGCCATCAGCGCGGCGATTCCCTGTCCGTTGGGCGGAATTTCCCACAGCGTTATTCCCCGGTAATCTGTGGAAATAGGCTGCACCCAATCTGCGCGATGCTGCGACAAATCCTCCTGCGTAAGCAAGCCGCCCGTATCGGAAGCAAATGCCGCAATTCGCTCAGCCAGCTTCCCGCGATAAAAGCTTTCGCCCCCGGTGGCTGCAATGTCGCGCAGCGTTTCTGCATGTGCCGCACTGCCCCAAATTTCTCCGGCACGGGGCGATCGTCCTTGGGGTAAAAACATCTGCTTAAACCACTGAAATTCCGGTTCGGTTGCGTGGGCAAACAGCGACTCGGTCCATTTCCAGGCACGGGCAGTTTCCGGGGACACAGGAAAACCCGATTCGGCGTAGCGAATTGCAGGCGCGAATAACTGCTCAAACGGCAGTTTGCCCCACTTTTCCCACAGCGTTCTCCAGGCAGAAACCGCTCCCGGCACGGTGACAGACAACCACCCCAAATCCGGCACTTGCGTCATGCCCTCAAAGCGATCGATCGTCAGATTTTGCGAACTTCTGCCCGACGCATTCAGCCCGTGAAGCTGTCCATCCCACACCAGCGCAAACGCATCTGAACCAATGCCGTTAGAAGTCGGCTCTACAACGGTGAGAGCAATCGCCATTGCAATTGCCGCATCGATCGCATTACCGCCTGCCCAAAACATTTCCATGCCTGCTAAAGCCGCAAGCGGTTGACTAGTTGCTGCCGCATAGTTGCAGCCCATCACGACTCGCCGACCCGAAGCATAGGGATATTCAGTTAGATTGATTGCTGGAATCATTGGCTGGAATCATTGGGGAGAAACAAAAGAAGTGTCAGTGAACGCTGATCAAGGGCGGGGCACAGTAGGATGAGCAAAGGAAAATAGAACAGACGAAACATAAGCTAATTATCCTGAAGTGGAAACTGTTTCGCATTGCTCAACATCCTGCTCCCAATAGATACC
>NZ_JACJOR010000509.1:0-10279 GCF_014695615.1 Leptolyngbya sp. FACHB-711 | reverse complement strand
CTTGCCCTTTCCTAATAGGCTTTTTCTCTTTCCCGATCGCCTGAACGCTTGCAGTACAATAATTTACGATTGCTGATTTGCGATCCCCCCTTCTCTTCATCACTCAAAAACACCCTTAAAAAATCACTCCTGAGAAATGACTATGCAGGTTCGGATCTCTTCCTCTACCGGAGCCTACTGGCAGTGGCGCGGACAGTCAATTTATTACGTTAAAGCAGGGCAGCGACGCGCAGACCGTCCCCCCTTGCTACTGATTCATGGTTTTGGCGCATCCACCGATCACTGGCGCAAAAATGTTGACGGACTCTGCAACGAGTTTGAAGTGTGGGCGATCGACTTGCTGGGATTCGGTCGCTCTGCCAAGCCGGAGTGGGAATACAGCGCAGACGTCTGGCGCGATCAAATTCACGACTTTATCACTCAGGTCATTGGTCAGCCTGCAGTGCTGGCAGGAAATTCGATCGGCGGCTATGTTTCACTTTGTGTGGGCGCGCAGCGATTACCCCTTCACGGAACTGCGAAGCAAACGGATACAGTCGCAGGGCTAATTTTGGTGAATCCTGCCGGATCGTTTAGCGAAGCTCCTTCGGTGACCAAGCCCGACCCGTTCCGGGAAGTGTTTTTCAACCTGGCGCGATCAGTGATTTTGCTGCCGATGCCGAGCTATCTGCTGTTTCAGTACGTGCGGCAGCGATCGATTATTCGGCGGACGCTTTCCCAGGTCTATCTAGATCAGAGCGCGGTTACCGATGAGCTGGTAGAAAACATCTACCGTCCGTCCTGCGATGAGGGAGCGGTGAAGGTGTTTGCGTCAGTGTTCAAAGCTCCGCCCGGAGAGAAAAACGATGTGCTGGTCGAGCAGCTAACCTGTCCGCTGCTTATGCTGTGGGGTGAGGGCGATCCGTGGATGAATTCGCGAGAGCGGGGCGCAAGATTCCGTCAGCATTATCCCAGCCTTACAGAATACTATTTGCAAGCCGGACACTGCCCCCACGACGAAGTGCCCCATCAGGTGAACGCGCTCATCCGTGAGTGGATGTTGCAGTTGCCGAAGCCTGCGGTTTCTTCAGTTACGGCTGATGTGACTGTCGATTCTCAATAGAAAATATTTGGAACGGGTATCGATGCGTCCCCCAATTTTGATTCTGGAGGATCTCAGGGGCAATATAGTCCCCTGTCACACTGCTCAAACCACTTCCGATTCACCATGACCTATCCACCGCTGCCTGATTGTCGAACCTATGCCGTTATCGGGACAGGCGCACTGGGCGGATTCTACGGCGCAAGGCTTCAGCAGGCAGGCAACGAGGTGCATTTTTTGCTGCGAAGCGACTATGACACCGTGCGGCAACAGGGCCTAGTTGTGAAATCGATCGACGGAGACTTTCATTTGTCTCAGGTTCATGCTTATCGGGATGTGGGCGACATGCCTGCTTGCGATGTAGTGATCGTTGCCCTGAAAACGACGCAAAATGAGCGATTGCCTCAATTGCTGCCGCCGATCGTTAAACCAAACGGTATTGTTCTGGTGCTGCAAAATGGCTTAGGAATTGAACCGCAAGTCGCGCAGGTCGTGGGCAGCGATCGAGTGGTGGGCGGCTTGTGTTTCCTTTGCTCCAATAAAATTGCGCCTGGGGTGATTCATCATGTGGACTATAAGCAGATCACGCTGGGCGATTACGCAGACAGCTATGCCCCCTGTGGAATGACTGATCGCCTGAAGCAAATTGCTCAGGACTTTGAGCAAGCCGGAATCCCGATCATTCCATCTGAGGATTTGCTGATGGCGCGCTGGAAAAAGCTGATGTGGAATATTCCCTTCAATGGCTTATCAGTTGTTCTGGATGCCACGACCGACCGTATTATGGCAAACCCCTTCGCCCGACAGCTTTCGACCAGCTTGATGCAGGAAGTGCTCGACGGCGCAAATGCCTCGATCCAAATGCTCTCCGGTTCTGTCCATCCAGATTCTGCTCATTCAGGTTTTGCCCAGCAAACAGAGACAAATCGTGCCATCCCTGCCGATTTCATTCAAACCATGCTGGACTACACCGAAAAAATGAAGCCCTACCGCACTAGCATGAAGCTCGACTACGACGATCGCCGTCCGTTGGAAGTAGAAGCAATCTTCGGCAATCCGCTTCGCATGGCACAAGCCGCTGGAATCAATCTCCCTCGTGTTCAAATGCTTTATCAACAGCTTAAGTTTCTGGATGGGGAAAGGCGATCGGCTCAATGCTAGCGGGGGTGAAATCTCGAATTGCCTGCATCAGATCGTCTGGTGTGCCAATATCACGGTAGCTGCCCTGGGGAAACGGAACGGCGTTTACCGATAAGCCTGCGCCGATGCTCGCCTGAATCACGTCACCGATCGGCAATTCGCGCTCAGCAAGATGGGTTTGGAGAAAACGATGCAAAAACTCGGTGAAGCGAGGAGTCCAGAGGGCGATCGCCCACATATAGCGTAGATGGGTCTGCTGCGGCTTTTCAACAATTTGAAACACCTGCCCTGAGGTTGAATCAAAATCAACCATTCCCGCTTTCTGATACTTCTCGGTGGGAAAGAGCCCCAGCACAACATCTGCCCCAGTTTTTGCTTGCTGCTTCACCAGTTGCACAAAGGCATCTTCCGGCTCCAGCAAAATATCGGGAAAGCCCAGCGCGATCATGGCTCCCTGCACAAAGGGATACGCCTGGTTCAGGGTGTAGGGAACGCCGTGCGGCACATGAACTGTAAGATAGCCCAAGTGCATTTCCAGTAGCGAACCGTCGCCGTAGTATTGCGGAATATCCCACTTGCCTGGACGCAGAATAAAAAACGCTTTCTGGACTCCCGCCGATCGCATGTTCTCTAGCAGATAATGACTCACCACTTTTGGACGCATTCCTCCCTGAGCCGATCGAAAGCCGATCGGATAAAGCTCTTTGCTCATGGGTAAGGGCGCAAGACGAGTTGCCTGCCCGCCTGCCGGAAGGAGACCAATAATTTCAGGAGAACGGAAAGATGAGTTTTCTGAATCATGCGGGGCAGTGGTCATAGAAAAAGCACGGTAGAACAAAGAGATACTTTTCTTAAATTCCTGCATCTGAAGATATTGCAGGACAATTGTGCGGTTGCTTCGCAGCTTTCTGAACAGATGATCGAATTTCTAAAATTTCCGCATCAGCATCAATAGAATCGAGAAAATCAATGCATTTTCATGCGCGATCGATAGGATAACTCACCCTAATAGCTGCACTCCAGAGCACTTCCGCCAAGGGAGCGATCGAGATCTAATGCCTCACCGTGCAGGACGATCAGACGATCGTTAGATAATGAAGACTGGAATCCTGGCTTTAGTAAAGAGCGAGTGGCGTTAGGCGTTAATTAAAGGACAGCTTTATTGTATGGCTACCAGGGGAACGGCTCACCGTGCAGCAGTCACCCGAATGAGAAGAGGTTGCTGATTTTTTGAAGCCTGAGCTTTCGTAGGGGTTGCCCTTGGAGAGATTCACTTTTATCCGCTCGTTACCGTCGTGTCTTCTAGGGGAATAACTAAGGCGTAGTTCGATTGCCCCTCGGATGGTACTGAAAACGCGGCAGGCTCCAAAGCCACAGACCTCGAATGCAGAAAGCATTGCTCCCAGTTCGGCGGCTCCGAGCCTGAAAGAACGACTGGCTCAAAAGCGAAAAGCGGCGCGGCTGCGAAAGGAAATCACCAACTTTACGCTGTTTGCGGTCTTTTTTACGGTAATGGTGGGCGCGCCTCTGGCGATCGTGGGCGGCATCAAAATTGCGATCGCAGCCGTCGGCGGGGTTCTGATGCTGGCGTTTAGTTTTAAGTATCCAAAACTTGCCCTCTGGGGATTTATTATCTATCTGCCCTTTGGCGGCACAATCACCTATGCGATCGGCAATAGTCCTTTGCTTCAGCTTGCCAAAGATGGACTTTACCTGCCGGGGCTGTATGGCATTGTGCAGTACTGCAAACAACAAAAACTGCCGCTGCTGATTCCCAAAGCACTCATGCCTACGCTGGGGATTTTGCTGTTTTTTTGTATGGTGACCCTGTTAGGGGTAAATGGCTATCAGCAGTTTTTTGGCAAACCAGGCGAAAAGCCGATCGCAATGGGCATTTTGGGCTTGAAGGTGATGCTGGGCTATGTTCCGCTTATCGTCTGCGCTTACTATCTGCTCCGCAGCAAAGCAGAGCTACTGTTTTTCACTCGGCTAATGACCGTTCTGGCGATCGTCTGCTGCATTCTGGGCATGGTGCAATATCTGCTGCTGTTAACGGGACGCTGCGAAGGAACCCGGTTTGCGGTAGGCGAAGATTTGTTTAAGGCAACGCTGGAGGCACGCTGCTTTGTGGGTGGCGCGCTGGTCTACAGTCCGCAGCAGGACATGATTCGGCTACCCGGAACGTTTGTGGCTCCCTGGCAGTGGGGCTGGTTTTTGATTGCAAACAGCTTTCTTGTCTTTCCAACTGCGTTTAACGAGCCGAAGTTTTTCTGGCGGATTGCAGGCTATATCGGGCTGGGGCTAATTTTTGTGATGGCGGTCGTGTCTGGACAGCGAATTGCCCTTGCCCTCGTGCCGATCGCGATTGCGCTGCTGCTAGTCTTCACCGGACAGGTTGTGAACCTGAAGCGATTTGTTCCTGTTGCCGTGGTGCTGGGAATTACGCTGACGGCAGGGGCTCTCAATAACATGGCAACCGTTCAGGAGCGGATAAACAGCTTCGTTAGCCGATGGAATGCTTCGCCGCCCTATGCCTTTATCCTGGAGCAGTTTCACTGGGCACTCGATGACAATCTTCTCCTGGGCAACGGGTTAGGACGCGCCACCAACTCTGCCCGTGCCCTGGGAAAAACCGCGCTGGTAGAAACCTATTACCCCAAGATGCTCTACGAGATCGGTCCGTGGGGAACGCTGGCATTTTTAGCAATGGTTACAACGCTAACGGTTCTTTGCTTCAGGGCATATCGATCGGTGCGCGATCCATCCCTGCGGGGCTACGGTGCAGCTTTCTGGCTATTTATTCTATTCATCAGCTACAACACCTACTACTATCCGCTCGATGTTGACCCGGTTGCAGTTTATTACTGGTTTTTTGCGGGCGTAATTCTAAAACTGCCAGAGATCGAAAAGCTGGCGCGGCGAGAAGCAGAACAGGAATTGATCACGCCTCAAGCTGCCTTTAAAGGAAAAATTACAGGCAAAGGCACAGGTCGATTATCCCGAAAGGGCAACCGCTCTCCCTCAAGTCCGCGAGGTCAACCGTCATCAAGCCGCGAGCGATCGAGGTCTAAGCGGAGGTTTAAACAAGCCCAATTATCGTCTGAACCGCCCCCTTAGTTCCGCTATGTTAGGGAACTTTAAACCGTTTACTTCATGGTTTGGATTTACTTCCTGGTTTGGAGTATATGGAACCGTCTGTCAGGCAGCCTAAATTGCCCTAACCAAACCAAATTCCGATCGCCAAACTGTCCCCGTCCTATTCTTTAACGCGTTCATTTTCCTTTGTCCCTTTCTATCTCCTTCCATGTCTTTTCCTCTCATCTCAATCATTATTCCAACCTACGAACGCGAAACGATTCTCTGTGAGTCGATCGCCTCAGTGCTTCAGCAGGACTATCCTCACTTTGAAGTGCTGGTCGTGGACCAAACGCGACAGCATCAGCCCGACACCGAGGCATATTTGCAGGAAATGGATGCGGTCGGCAGAATACGCTGGCTACGGGTGGACTGGGCAAGTTTGCCGGGGGCGCGAAACTATGGCGTGCGGCGATCGGTCGGGGAGATTGTGCTGTTTCTGGATGACGATGTGCAGTTGCCGCCCGGATTCCTGGCAGCCCATGCCCGAAACTACGATCGCCCAGAAGTGGGAGCCGTGGCTGGACGAGTATTCGATCGCATGAAGCTGGCAGGCACAGAACCGGGATATGCGATCGAAGATTTGCCGCCAGAAGCGATGGATGCGGGAATTGCCTGGTATCACATCGACCTGGTGCATACGATCAAACCGCAGCAGGTGTTGACAGCGCGGGGCTGCAATATGTCGTTTCGCAGGACGCTGTTTACGCAGCACGACATCTGGTTCGATGAGCGGTTTCGCGGCAGTGCAGTGCGAGAGGAATCAGACTTTTGTTTGCACATTCGCAAAACAGGAATGATCATTTGGTACGACCCGGACGCACATCTCGTTCATTTGGGCGAGGAATCGGGCGGCTGTCATGACATCAGCACGCGATCGCTTCAGTATCAAATCAGCTTCTATCACAATCATTTCTTGATGGCATTAAAAAATCTCACTCCCTGGCAAGCTTGTCGTTTGGCAGCAAGTTTGTTTGACTGCCACGTTTTGGGGCATCCGCCCTGCTACAAAAGCGGCTCTCCGATTAAGGTTTTGACGCGGGGAATTTTCTATGGCATCGGCTTGCTGGATGCGTTGATGACTCAGGTTCGCGGTTTATGGGATGCGAGTCAGGTCTATACCCAACAAGACAAACTCGATCGGCCAACAAAACCGCTGCGAATTCTGGTGGTGAGCCATACCTACATCGTCGATCTCAACTGCGAGAAACTTCGATCGCTAGCACAGCTAGAGCCGGGAACCGAGGTCGTCGTCGTCGTACCAAAACGCTGGCGACCAGGAGGCGTACAAAAAGGAACGATCGAACCTCGTAGTTGGCAGGAAGGATCGTTTCGCGTTGTGCCTGTTTCTAACTGGAGCGAAAACCATCAGGGATTGCTTTGTTTTGGTGCGGAGCTAGTCACGCTGCTGCAACAGTTTCGTCCCCAGGTGATTCAGGTTGAGCAGGGGTCACGATCGCTTGCATACGCCCAGCTCATTGTGCTGAATCGGCTGCTGAAGCTCAATGCCAAACTGCTGTTTTTTACCTGGTGGAATTTGCCCTACAAGTTAAAACCTCCGGTATCGTGGCTGGAGCAGTTTAATTTGCGCCATACCAGCGGCATTATCTCAGGAAATCAGGACGGTGCGGAAATTCTGCGGCACCACGGTTATGAAGGCAAAATTCAGGTGATGCCCCAGCTTGGCGTAGACGAAGCGCGATTTTGTCCCCAGCCCCAGCACCAACTTGCAGCCCAGCTCGGCATCCAGCCCGATCAGTTTGTGGTGGGCTACGTAGGGCGGTTTGTCCCGGAAAAAGGACTGCTGACCCTGTGCGATGCGCTAGCGGAAATTCACCCCGAATTTAACTGGAGATGGCTACTGGTGGGACGGGGAGACCTGCGATCGACGCTTCAGGAAAAGGCTCAAAAAACGGGAATTGCCGATCGCTTGATCTGGGTTGAAAGCGTTCCCCATGCCGAGATCCCAAACTATCTCAATCTCATGCACACGCTGGTTTTGCCCTCGGAAACTTCGCAAGATTTTAAGACCCTGACTTCTGCAGGTTGGAAAGAGCAGTTCGGGCACGTTCTGATCGAGGCAATGGCTTGTCGGGTTCCGGTGATCGGCTCCGACTCTGGCGAAATTCCTTATGTGATTGACGATAGCGGACTGACGTTTCCCGAAGGCAATGCTGCAGCACTGCGCGATCGGTTAACGCAGCTAATGGCTCAGCCGGAACTGACGCGATCGCTGGCTCAGAAGGGATACGATCGGGCGATGTTGCACTACACCAATCTGGCGCTCGCAAAACAGCAGCTTGCGTTCTATCGGCAACTGGAATAGCCGCTAATTATAAGATTCAACAAACTCAATCCGGTATTCCGGCATTTGTTCGACCTGTGCTCTGGTCAGTCCTGATGCAAACAGTTTCCGCGAATGGGGATGAATGTAAGCTCGTCTTGCAGGCAGCAGCACAACGCGCCCCCAGCCTGCCAGTTCCAGGTCAACCACTACATACTGCGGACGACCATCGTGGCTGCACAAGACATCGCGAACCCGCCCAATTCTCTCGTGCGTGGTGTGGCTCATTACGCCTGCCACTAAATCCGAAAAAATCTCTGCCCCACGCAGGTCATATCCATGAAACTGCTGACGTTTGCGGCTGCCAAAGTCGATTATTTCTACGGGAACCATGATGACGCGAGTAATTGAGTTCTTTTGATTGCTATCTCTACGCTAATTACAACCCCGGCGTTTCACCTCCCTCACAAGCATTAACTCAGAAGTCTTAAAAATTTATTCACTTCTCCCCTGTACCAGCCATGTCTTCTCTCAGAATTCTTCAGATCGTGCCTGCTCTCTCGCTGGTTTACGGCGGTCCGAGCCAGATGGTACTGGGACTGGCAAAAGCGTTGGCAATGCAGGGCGTAGAAGTAACGATTCTCACTACGGCTGCAAATGGCGATCGCGGTCAGCCTGCTTTAGATGTTCCCCTCGGAAAACCCGTTTTTCAAGACGGCTACCGCATTCTTTACTTTCCCTGTGCCCCGTTTCGCCGCTACAAGTTTTCGGTTGACCTGCTGCACTGGCTAGCAGACCATGCCCAGGAGTTTGACCTGGCGCACATTCACGCCTTGTTTTCTCCTGTCAGCACGGCGGCTGCAACGATCGCCCGGCTCAAAAAACTTCCTTATGTAATGCGTCCTTTGGGCACGCTCGACCCAGCTGATCTTCAGAAAAAACGCTGGCTAAAACAGCTTTATGGCACGCTGCTCGAACGCCCTAACCTGAGCCATGCCGCCGCCGTTCACTTTACCAGCACTCAAGAAGCAAAAATTTCTGAGCGGTTTGGAGCCGTCACTCGCGACTGGGTAATTCCCCTCGGCGTTGATTTGCCGTCCGCCCTGCCACCCATCACCCAATCAACTGTGCCTCATCTCCTGTTTCTGTCGCGGATCGATCGCAAAAAAGGCTTAGAGCTCCTGCTGCCTGCTTTAGAACAGCTTGCTGCCGAAGAAATTCCGTTTCACCTGACGATCGCCGGAACCAACCCACAAGACCCAGACTACGAAAAATCAATTCTTGATCGCTTTCAAACTTCCTGCCTTGCCTCCCGAATCACCCTAAGCGGCTTTGTCTCCGGTCCGGCAAAGTGGGCACTGCTGCGATCGGCAGATTTATTTGTGCTGCCTTCTTATTACGAAAACTTTGGCATCGCCGTCGCCGAAGCAATGGCAGCAGGCGTTCCCGTCGTTATCTCCGATCGCGTTCACATCTGGCAAGAGATTCAGCAAAGCGAGTCCGGCTGGATTGCCACCTGCGAAGTTTCCAGCTTGACTGATCAACTGCGATCAGCTCTTCAAAATCAGACAGAACGGCAGCGGCGCGGACAAAATGCTCAAGCCCATGCTCAGACAACTTATGAATGGAAAGCGATCGGCGATCGGCTGATCAAGGCATACACTCAAGCCGTCACGCTGGCTTAAACCTCTCCTCCATCCATTAACCTATCCACTCCTCTCCTGCTACGCTTCCACTCTCCCATTCTCCGATGGCTGCACATCACAAACCACTTCATAAAAAGTGACCTCTGGTGGTTTTGCAAATAGCGGCTTCATCTTTTTGAGAATTGCTTCATGCTCTTGCGATCGATTCGCTTCCATATCAGCAGGGCTATCCCAGAAAATAATTGAAATGCCGCGATCGGTTCCCGGCTCCTGCAACAAGAATGTTCCTTCAAATCCTTGTCCGTAGGTTGAAACTGCCTCTTCATAGAGGCTACAGGCTTCGTCAAATTTACCGGGTTTAAATTCGCCAATCGCAACGTAGGCAAATCTTCGCTTCAAAAAATCTTGAAATTCTGACATAGGTTTACCTAATTTCTATTACGCCAAACTTGAAAAGACCTGTAGGGTTCTGTGTAGAAGTAAGAACTCTTACAGGAGCTTCACTTTTATGATCTGCTGTAGTCTAACGCACTTCATTGGAGCGATCGGGCATCCTTTAACCTTTATTTCGAATCAGAAGACACTCAATAAAAATACTTTCAACTACTTTCAAAAATTCTCCCTTCCTGCCTCATCCCCCCATCTCTTCCATCCCCCAACTCCCTCACCCCGCTGAGGAAACCGCGTTCCCCCGCCTCAACAAATCCCGCACTTCCTCATCCGAAGTCTGATCAAAATTCTCGTACCACTGCCCGATCGAATGAAGCGGCTCTGGCATTAAGAGACAAACTACCCGATCAACGATCGCCGCCAAACTTTTTACAACCTCAGCGGGTGCGATCGGTACAGCCACCACAATTGCTTGAGCCTCAGCCGCCCGAATCGTAGCAATAGCAGCGCGAATGGTCGAACCTGTCGCAATCCCGTCATCGACCAGAATCACAGTGTGCTTCCGCAGATCAGGAAAGGCTCGATCGCCCCGATAAGCTCGAT
>NZ_JACJOR010000508.1:0-30199 GCF_014695615.1 Leptolyngbya sp. FACHB-711 | reverse complement strand
TTGAAGGGAACTCTGATTCTAACAGGGATTATTTTTGGCTCTGTCTGGGTTTTTTATTCCCTTAACATCGCTCTTAATTACCTCATTGGAGCGTGCGTCGGTGTGGTTTACTTGAGAATGTTGGCGAGAAACGTCGCGCAGTTGGGCAGGGAAAAACAGAGTTTGGGCAGCACACGCCTTGCGCTCTTAGTTGGAGTAATTGTCGTTGCTTCACGACTGGAAGATTTGCAAATTATGCCGATCTTCCTGGGCTTCCTGACCTACAAGGCTGCTGTGATCTTCTACATGCTGAAAACCACCATCTTACCTGACTCTTAATAGACTCAGGACATCCTAGCACCCCTTAAGATACTGGGACATTTTTCGCATGGAAATGTTATACACGCTGAATGCCCTAAGCTCTTTTTCCCTGGCAGAGTTAGAGGTTGGCAAGCAGTTTTACTGGCACGTTGGCAATCTGGAGCTGCATGGTCAGGTTTTCCTGGTTTCCTGGTTCGTGATTGGCCTGCTGGTGAGTGCCTCCATCCTCGGAACTCGGAATATCCAGATGGTTCCAGGCGGTACTCAAAACCTGATGGAGTATGCGCTGGAGTTCATTCGTGACCTGGCGAAAGCCCAGATTGGGGAAAAGGAGTATCGTTCCTGGGTTCCGTTTATTGGAACGCTGTTTCTGTTTGTTTTCGTCTCAAACTGGTCTGGCGCACTGCTGCCCTGGAAGCTAATTCACATCCCTCAGGGCGAGTTAACTGCTCCAACCAGCGACATCAACACCACGATCGCGCTGGCGCTCCTGACGTCTCTGGCGTATTTCTACGCAGGATTTCGGAAGAAGGGATTGGGCTACTTTGGTAACTATGTCCAGCCCGTTCCGTTCATGCTTCCTTTCAAAATTATCGAAGATTTCACCAGGCCTCTCTCGCTCAGCTTCCGATTGTTCGGAAACATCCTGGCAGACGAGCTAGTGGTTGGGGTACTGGTTCTCCTGGTTCCGCTGTTTATTCCGCTGCCGGTCATGGCTCTGGGTCTGTTTACAAGCGCAATCCAGGCACTGATTTTCGCAACGCTGGCAGCCTCCTATATCGGCGAGGCAATGGAGGATCATCACGGTGAAGGGCATGAGGAACACTAGATTCCTCAGTTGAGGGATACCGCATATCCCGCTATCGAATGGTTTCGGCGATCGCTTTTAGAATTCATTTTGAGAATTCATCCGCGATGCTGAAGCTCGTATTGCAGCGTGAACAACGCTTACTTGGTTAGACCATATCTATCTAGTCGTTTTTGTACTGTAAGGCAAGGAAAAATCATGAATCCGACAATTGCTGCTGCTTCTGTTCTCGCTGCTGCTCTGGCTGTAGGTCTGGGCGCGATCGGTCCTGGCATTGGTCAAGGTAACGCCGCAGGTCAAGCTGTAGAAGGGATTGCTCGTCAGCCCGAAGCAGAAGGCAAAATTCGCGGTACGCTGCTGCTGAGCTTGGCGTTCATGGAAGCGTTGACGATTTACGGTCTGGTAGTTGCGCTGGTGCTGCTGTTCGCAAACCCCTTCGCGTAAGTCAACTAGGTCAATTTACTCTAGCGGAGGCACGACCCCCTTCGTGTCTCCCTTGATTCCCTTGACTTAAACCTCTCTATAATCTTTGTCGTTTGACCCCATTTGGGAACTGCGGGGCAATTTAACTATGATGCACTGGACTATCCTGCTGGCTGCTGAAGCGGCTGCCGAAGGAGGCAAGGGAGGACTGTTTGACATTGACGCGACGCTGCCACTCATGGCAGTTCAGTTTTTGATCCTGGTCGCGCTTCTCAATGCCCTCTTTTACAAGCCTCTGGGTAAGGCACTAGACGATCGAGAGAATTTTATTCGCACCAATCAGGCGGAAGCGCGTGAACGCCTGGCAAAAGCAGAGAATTTGGCAAAACAGTACGAGCAGGAGCTGGCAAGCACTCGCCGTCAGGCGCAGGCAGTAATTGCTGAAGCAGAAGCGGACGCTGAGCGAATTGCGGCTCAAAAAATGGCTGAAGCACAGCAGGAAGCTCAGGCGCAGCGCGAGCAGGCACAGGCTGAGCTAGACCACCAGAAGCAAGAGGCAATGCAATCACTTGAACAGCAGGTCGATTCGCTGAGCCATCAGATTCTGGAGAAGCTGTTAGGTACGCAGTCGGTGGGTTAATGGGGCGAGGTAGTTCTCTATGATAACCATGAGAAATTTATTTTTACTGACTGCTGAAGCGGAAGCGCACGGGTTTGGAATTAACTTCGACATTCTCGAAACCAACCTGATTAACTTAGCGATTATTATCGGCGTTCTCATCTACTTTGGACGGGGCTTCCTGGGTAAGACACTCTCCGAGCGTCGCGCCAACATCGAAAACTCGATCAAAGAGGCAGAGCAGCGCAAGCAGAAAGCTGCCTCAGCCCTGGCAGAACAGCAGCAAAAGCTGGCTCAGGCACAGCAGGAAGCCACTCGTATTCGCGCCGAGGCAGAGGAACGGGCAAAGGCAGCGCGGGAAGCCGTTCTGGTGCAGTCTGAGAAGGACATTCAGCGTATGAAAGCCGCCGCAGCCCAGGACTTGAACTCGCAGCAGGAACGAGTGATTGCTGAACTGAGACAGCGCATCGCAGATTTGGCGTTGCAGCAGGTTGAGTCCCGGCTTCGATCGGGTCTGAGCGATGAAACCCAGCAACACCTGATCGATCGCAGTATTGCTACGATAGGAGGCGCGTCATGAGGTCATCTTTAGTCTCTACAGAAATCGCAGAGCCTTATGCTCAGGCGTTAATGTCGATCGCACAGTCGCAGGATTTGGTCGATCGCTTTTCAGAGGATGCCAATTCTCTGCTAGCCGCCCTGAAAGAGTCTGACGATCTGAATCTGCTGCTGTCTAACCCCTTTTTCAAAGCGGATCAAAAGAAAGCAGTTCTGCGCCAGATCGCAGGCGATCAGCTTCATCCTTATCTGACCAATTTCTTGATGCTGCTAGTCGATCGCGGGCGCATTGTGTTTCTGCCGGAAGTCCTAAATCAGTTTAAGGAACTGGTGCGGAAGCTGAAGCAAACCGTACTGGCAGAAGTGACCTCTGCTGTTGAACTGAATGAAGGACAGCAGGAAGCAATCCGCGAGAAAGTGAAGGGCATGACTCAGGCGCAGCAGGTAGAGCTGGATATTCGCATCGACCCAGACTTGATGGGCGGCGTGATTATCAAAGTCGGCTCTCAAGTGGTGGATGCAAGTCTGCGCGGTCAATTGCGTCGGATTGGCGTGAAGCTGGGCAGCGTAGCTTAATCGCTCGTATTCCTTCAAGAACTGTTTAGGTTTGGCGGTTATTGCGTCTTTCGTTCTTAGTTAAAGCCGTTCTTAGTTGAACCATAGAGAGAAACACCAATGGCGATTAGTATTAGACCCGACGAGATTAGCAGCATTATTCGGCAGCAGATCGAGCAGTACGACCAGGATGTGAAAGTTTCCAATGTGGGAACCGTGCTTCAGGTTGGCGACGGTATTGCCCGCGTGTATGGTTTGCAGCAAGCAATGGCAGGCGAACTGCTCGAATTTGAAGATGGTGAAGTCGGTATTGCGCTCAACCTGGAAGAAGACAACGTGGGCGTGGTGTTGATGGGCGACGGTCTGGGCATTCAGGAAGGCAGCTCAGTTCGCTCCACGGGCAAAATTGCCTCGATTCCTGTAGGTGAAGCGATGATCGGTCGCGTCGTGAACGCACTGGCACGTCCGCTCGACGGTAAAGGCGAAATCCAAGCCTCTGAAAATCGCCTGATCGAATCCGGCGCACCGGGAATTGTCGATCGCCGCTCAGTTTATGAGCCGATGCAGACGGGGATTACCGCAATTGACGCGATGATTCCGATCGGTCGGGGGCAGCGTGAGCTGATCATTGGCGACCGTCAGACAGGCAAAACCACAATTGCCGTGGACACGATTCTGAACCAGAAGAGCGAGAACGTGATCTGCGTTTATGTGGCGATCGGTCAGAAGGCTTCGACCGTGGCTCAGGTGGTGGAAACCCTGCGCGAGCGAGGCGCACTCGACTACACGATCGTCGTCGCAGCAAACGCAAACGACCCGGCAGCTCTGCAATACCTGGCTCCCTACACGGGCGCGGCTTTGGCGGAGTATTTTATGTACAAGGGCAAAGCGACGCTGATTGTGTACGATGACCTTTCCAAGCAGGCGCAGGCATACCGCCAAATGTCGCTGCTGCTGCGTCGTCCGCCGGGCCGGGAAGCATACCCCGGAGACGTTTTCTATCTCCACTCCCGTTTGCTGGAGCGGGCTGCGAAGATGAGCGATGAACTGGGCGGCGGCAGTATGACAGCTCTACCGATCGTTGAAACCCAGGCAGGTGACGTATCGGCATACATTCCGACCAACGTGATTTCGATTACTGACGGCCAAATCTTCTTGACCTCGAACCTGTTTAACTCCGGTCAGCGTCCGGCGGTAAACCCCGGTATCTCGGTATCCCGTGTGGGTTCGGCGGCACAAACCAAAGCAATGAAGAAAGTTGCAGGTAAGGTAAAGCTGGAGCTGGCGCAGTTCGATGAACTTCAGGCGTTTGCTCAGTTCGCGTCTGACTTGGACAAGGCAACCCAGAACCAGCTCGCGCGCGGTCAGCGTCTCCGTGAGATTCTGAAGCAGCCGCAGTACTCGCCGCTTTCGGTAGCAGAGCAGGTTGCCATCATCTATGCTGGAATTAACGGCTATCTGGATGAAATCCCGACCAATAAAGTGACGAGCTTTGCGAAAGGTCTGCGCGACTACCTGAAGACGAGCAAGCCTCGCTACATGGAAATCGTCGGCAACGACAAGCAGCTTAACGACGAAGCTGAGTCCCTGCTGAAGGAATCGATCGCTGAATACAAGAAGACCTTCAGCGCCATGTAGGTCTGCCCAATAAAGGGCAATTCATACTTTGCAGTCAGTTGTTCCAGTCTGATAGTCCAGTCGGGATGGCTGACTGCTCTTTGAGGAACGAAAGATGCCAAACCTAAAAGAGATTCGCGATCGGATTCAGTCGGTCAAAAATACGCGCAAGATTACAGAAGCCATGCGTCTGGTGGCAGCTGCGAAAGTACGCCGCGCTCAGGAGCAGGTAATTGCTACCCGTCCCTTTGCCGATCGTCTGGCTCAGGTACTTTACGGACTGCAAACTCGTCTGCGGTTTGAGGATGTAACTCTGCCCCTGCTGCGTCAGCGAGAAGTGAGGACGGTAGGACTGCTGGTTGTTTCGGGCGATCGTGGCTTGTGCGGTGGCTATAATGCCAACGTGATCCGCCGAGCCGAAGCCCGTGCTAAAGAACTGAAGGCGGAAGGTCTGGACTATCGTTTTGTAATCATTGGTCGCAAAGCAAGCCAGTACTTTCAGCGTCGCGATCAAGTGATTGATGCAAGCTTCACTGGGCTGGAGCAGGTTCCCACAGCGGCTGAAGCGTCTAGCATTGCTGACGAACTGCTGAACCTATTTCTCTCAGAAACCGTCGATCGGGTAGAGCTAATCTACACGAAGTTTGTTTCGTTGGTGAGTTCTCGCCCGGTGGTTCAAACCCTGTTGCCTCTCGATCCTCAGGGCTTGGAAGCGCAGGATGACGAAATCTTCCGCCTGACCACTCGCAGTGGTGGTTTTGCAGTGGAACGGGAGAGAGTGGGAGCCAGTATGCTGCCTCCACTGCCTAGAGACATGATCTTTGAGCAAGACCCGGTGCAAATCCTGGATGCGCTGCTACCCCTCTACTTAAATAACCAGCTTCTCCGCGCCCTGCAAGAATCTGCGGCAAGTGAACTCGCTGCCCGGATGACGGCGATGAACAACGCCAGTGACAACGCGAAGGAACTGATTAAGACGCTGACGATCGGCTATAACAAAGCCCGTCAGGCTGCGATTACTCAGGAAATTCTGGAAGTGGTTGGCGGCGCAAACGCGCTGGGCTAAGCTGCAATTGATTGATGCTGAGCTAATTTGTAATACTGTCACCTCTGAGGCGGGATGTCCCGCCTTTTTTGTTTGCCTGTATCAAGTTACCCGACGCACAGAAGTGCCGGAATGCAGGATAATGGAAAAGTTTTATTGTATTTGTACCGAGCGATTTCAGACCAGCCATGCGGACTCATTATTGCGGAGAGCTTCGAGCCGGAAATGTCGGAGAGACAGTCACCCTATTTGGATGGGTCGATCGTCGCCGCGATCATGGGGGCGTGATTTTTGTGGATTTGCGCGATCGCACGGGAATCGCCCAGATTGTCAGCGACCCTGAGCGTACGCCCGAATCCTACAAAACTGCAGACGATCTGCGAAACGAGTACGTGGTAAAAGTTACCGGACGCATCAGCAAACGTCCGCCTGAGTCGCTAAATCCCCGCCTTCCGACCGGCGAAATCGAGATTTATGCCGACCAAATTGAACTGCTGAGTCCGGTTCGTAGGCAGCTTCCATTCCAGGTTTCGACTGCCGAGCAGGAATCGGTGCGGGAGGAACTGCGGCTGAAGTACCGCTATCTGGATTTGCGGCGGGAGCGGATGAGCCAGAATATTCAGTTGCGGCATCAAATTATCAAAGCCGTTCGCCGCTATCTGGAGGACGCAGAAGGCTTTATTGAGGTGGAAACGCCGATTCTGACGCGATCGACCCCCGAAGGTGCAAGAGATTATCTTGTCCCCAGCCGCGTGAATCCGGGTGAGTTTTTCGCGCTCCCCCAGTCGCCTCAGTTGTTCAAGCAGCTTTTGATGGTGTCGGGACTCGATCGCTACTATCAAATTGCGCGATGCTTTCGCGATGAGGACTTACGGGCAGATCGTCAGCCGGAGTTCACCCAGCTCGATATGGAAATGAGCTTTATGAACCAGGAGGAGATCCTGGAACTGAACGAGAAGCTGGTCTGCTCAATTTTTAAGCAGGTGAAAGGGATTGATCTCCCGCGTCCATTTCCTCGATTAACCTACCAGGAGGCAATGGATCGCTACGGCTGCGACAAGCCTGACACGCGCTATGGGCTGGAACTGGTCGATGTCTCTGACCTGATGAAAGACTCTGGCTTCAAAGTCTTTTCGGGTGCAGTGGCAAGCGGGGGCATTGTGAAAGTGCTGCCCATCCCGGGCGGGAATGATGCCTTTTCAAATGTGCGAATCAAGCCGGGCGGTGATTTGTTCAACGAAGCAACCAGCATGGGCGCAAAAGGACTGGCATACGTGCGAGTGCGGGACGGCGGCGAGATTGATACGATCGGCGCAATTAAAGACAACCTCACCGAGGATCAAAAAACCGAGTTGCTTCAGCGCACTAGCGCACAGCCTGGGCATCTGCTGCTGTTTGGAGCCGGAGATGCGCCCACGGTGAATAAGACACTCGATCGCCTGCGCCAGGTGACTGCCCGTGAACTGAATCTGGTGGATTCTACTAAACTCAACTTGCTCTGGATCACTCACTTCCCGATGTTTGAGTGGAACGCGGACGAAAATCGACTGGAGGCACTGCATCACCCGTTCACCGCCCCCTTTCCAGAAGATGCCCACGATCTGAAAACGGCTCGTGCTGAGGCATACGATCTGGTCTTCAATGGGTTTGAAATCGGTGGTGGCAGTCTGCGGATTTATCAGCTCGATATGCAGCAGCAGGTGTTTGAGACGATCGGTTTATCGACCGAAGAAGCGCACGAAAAATTTGGCTTTTTGCTGGAAGCGTTTGAGTACGGCACACCGCCTCACGGGGGAATTGCTTACGGAGTCGATCGCCTGGTAATGCTGCTTGCGGGAGAAGAGTCAATCCGCGACGTGATGGCATTCCCGAAAACGCAACAGGCAAAATGCCTCCTCACAAATGCGCCTTCCGAAGTGGATACCAAACAGCTTAAGGAACTGCATATTGCCACAACGGTAAAGCCTAAGGTCTGATAATTAGGAATTAGCCTTCAGCCGATCGAACGATAGGATGAGTTGGGCGTAACGTATTAAGAACAGGAAGCGATGGGTCAGGCGATGCGGAAAGGTTTTCTTATGCCGTCATTAACCTGTTGCCTAATTCCCTCGAATTGATGCGTTACGCTGTGCTGACCCATCCTGTGCAAGAGCGATGCGACAGACAGGGGAGGCAATATTATAGATTTGAGGTTCGGGAAGCTAGCCCTGACTTCGATACCCTTGTGCTAGTCGATCGGGCGAAACGCCTAGAAAATACCCGGCAATCATCGCTTGATTAATCAGGGTAGTTTTAGCCACACCCAGTTTCTGCCAGCGTCGCCCAGAAGTCACGACTGAAGCAGGGGCAATGCGGATTTTGCCCTGTTGACGCAATCGCAGCACTAACTCAAAATCTTCCATAATGGGCATTTGGGGAAAGCCGTCGATTTCGTAGAACGTTGAGGCTTTTAGAAAAATTCCCTGGTCGCCATAGGGCATTTGCAGCAGCTTCGATCGCCGATTAACGCCCCACTCTACCAGCCGCAGTCCTGTTCCCTGTCCTTTGATTTGCAGTTGGAACGCTCCGGCGATCGTCTCTGGCTGAGCTAAAGTTTGCCTCACCAGAGCAGGAAAGCCAGCCGGAAGTTGGGTATCGGCATGAAGAAACAGCAAGTTCTCGCCAGTTGCCAGCTGTGCTCCAAGATTCATTTGTATGGCGCGATTCCGGGGGGCAGAAATCACAGGAATCTCCAACGCTTGAACTTGAGCGATCGTATCGTCTTCACTTTTGCCGTCAATCACCAGGATTTCGATCGCTTCCTCGCCACAAGCTTGCCGCAGATTGTGTAGCGCGGATTGAATCGATCGCCCTTCGTTCACTGCCGGAATAATGACCGATAATGGCGCAGTTTTTGCCTTTGCCCGATGCCAAATCGGTAAATCTTCCGGGTAGTCGATATCGCTCAGTTCATCTAAATCGGCAATCTTCAGGTTCAGGTGTTCGGCGATCGTCACCGTTTGCCGCAGCACTGCAGCTGTACCCCAGTTAATATCCTTAAATAATTCTGGGATTAACCGCTTCATGCCGATCAGATAATAGCCGCCATCGGTTGCTTTGCCCAAAACGAGATCGTGCGATTGGAGTTGATTGTATGCCTCTGTGAGGCGATCGGCATCTAAGCCGGGGCAGTCTGTGCCGATCGCGAGAACTTTCTCACACCCTTGGGCAAAGGCATTTTGGAAGGCTGCGATCAGCTTCACTCCTAAATCACCCTCGACCTGCGGAGAATAGAACCAATCTGAGCCAAGCCAACTGCTAATTTGCTGAAGTTCGCCTGCTTCAGAGCTTGCCGCATAGCAAATCTCCGCCGCGCATTTTTCTGTTTGAACGACTACCCCTTCAGGAAACTGCGAAGCAATCGGCTTTACTTGCCTTAGCGTATGCTCGGTCATTTGACGCTGAAGTAAGGCGGCTCCTTCGGCTCCTAGCGCGGGAATAAGGCGGGTTTTCGCTTTGCCGGGAACAGGGTAACGAGTGAAGATCAGCAGGCGATTGGCAGTACGTTGCGCGTGGTCAGAAGAAATCAAGAGATTGACCGGAGAATTACTTTTTGACTTTAGACGATCGAACTCATTGAAAGCCAGGGCGATCGCTGAAACAAAAGCTTAGAGAATGTTTGAACCTTTAGGATTGTCTCTCCGAGCTACTCTCTAGCTTCCTTTGGGAAAAACCCAGCCTCCTTCAGGATTCAAAGTCCCAAAGTTAGAGGATTTAGAAGGCAATGCAGGACTTTACCTTGTTCAACTTTCCGCTAAACCTGCACTTCTGCCATCGCCGCTCGAACGCGCTCCACGTCACCCCGGCGATACATCCAGGTTCCGTCTTTTTTATTGCGACCGACAAAGCGGGCTTTCACTTGAGCCAGGTCTAGCTGTTGCTGTGCTTCGGTGGGGGAACAGTTGAGCACAACGGCAGCGTATTTGAGCGGCATCCACTGACGGTAAAATCGGGCAATCAGCACATCGTCCGACTCGTTCAAAATTTCCTGCATGAGTCGCTTCAGCAGGAGCCAACAAGCCAGTGTATCCGCTTCGGCGCGGTGCGATCGTCCCACGTCAAACTGAAAATGTTCGACCAGTTTCGGCAAGCTACGTGACGGCAAATCAGGCAGCATCAGGCGAGAGAGCTGCACCGTGCAAAGCTGCTCTTCTTTTGGCTTCTCAAACACAGTTTCCAATCGATCGAACTCCGATCGCAGAAACCCATAGTCGAAGCTGAGATTATGAGCGGTGAGAATGCCCTGGCTCAGCAGGGGGAGGAAATTGGGAAGCACCTCCGCGGCGACCGGGGCAGCATTCACCATCGACTGCGTAATTCCGGTGAAGCGCACAATGCGATCGGGAATTCGAGTCTGGGGATTAATCAGGCTGGTTCGCTGCTCTAGAATACCGTCTGCTAACGTCGCGTGAATTACAGAAACTTCGGTCACGCGATCGCCGCGAGAAAACCGTCCAGTGGTTTCAACATCCACCACCGTAAAAATCTGCTGACTCATTTGACGGTAGCTTTGAAGCAGTTCGATCGATCGCACCAGGATTCTCCTTTTGGCTTTGCAGCGAGGTTTACGGTAGAAAGGTTCTTATGCCAATTTCTAAAAGTCGTAGGGCAGATTCTGGCAGGCAGTTAACCTTAACTATCATCGCAAAAAGTCAAGCAAAGCCGATCGCATCACCTCTACGGGAACCGATTGCTTGAGCCAGAGCTGAAGGGCGACTGCTCCCTGCTGCACGAGCATTTCTAATCCGTCGATCGCTACACAGCCCTGAGCCGCTGCTTGTTGAAGAAATTTTGTCGGCCGGGGTGTGTAAATCAAGTCATAGGCGATTGCGCCAGCAGGTAATTTTTCCAGCAGGGCGGGATCGATCGGAGAGCGGTCAGCATCGGGAGCCATACCAATGGGCGTGGTATTGACAAGTAGGTTTGCCTGGGATAACCGATCGGGAAGTTCCTGCCATTCGGCAACGAAGAGATGAGCGGAGACGGGGTGATCCTGCCAGCTCTGCCAGAAAGTCTTAAGCTTTTGCCGATCGCGCCCAACGACATGGATTTGACGACAGCCAATTTGATAACAGCCCGCAACGACTGCACGAGCCGCCCCGCCATTGCCTAGAATGAGGGCGGTTGCTTCTGCCCAGTTTTGGGACTGGAGCGGCGCAAGGAATCCATCGAGGTCGGTGTTTGTACCATACCAGCCGGATGCAGTGCGGCAAACAGTGTTGACAGCCCCGATCGCCTTTGCCGTTTCCGATATCTCGTTGAGTAGCGGCATGATTGCCTGCTTATGCGGAATGGTCACGCTAAAACCTTGAAGCCCGATCACCTCGAAGCCATCCAGGGCACGCCGGAGATTGATTGGGTCGATCGGAAACGGCAGGTAAACATAATCCACTCCCAGAGCAGCGATCGCAGCATTATGCATGACGGGAGAGAGGGAGTGTTCGATTGGATGTCCAATCACACCAAGCAGTTTGGTTTTACCAGTAATCATGAAACGGTTAGGTGAGGTAATCATTCGGCAACTATACAGAAGGCAAGAAACAAAACAGGCAGATCGGAAATCTGTGCCAAAATCAAGGAGTGACGGGCGTTAGGTCGATGATGCTGGAGCAGTTGCTACAAGAGCGATACAAAATTATCGCAGTCTTAGAAGCGGGTGGCTTCGGGCAGACCTACCTGGCAGAAATGCTGATGGGCGAAAATCCATCATCGCAGAATCAAACTCTTTGCGTTATCAAGCAGTTTAAGCCTAGCAATACTGACAATCATTTTTTAGAAACCGCTCGTCGCCTGTTCAGAAACGAAGCAGAAATTCTGAGACGACTGGGAGAACATCCGCAGATTCCCACGTTTATCGATTTCTTTGAAAAAGAGGGCGAGTTTTTTCTGGTTCAGGAATTTATTGAGGGTAAGTCTCTCAGCCGAGAACTGCTCGATCGCCCTTGGACAGAAGCCGAAGCGATCGCCTTTTTGCACGATATCCTGGATGTGATTGAATTTGTCCACAACCATAACGTAATTCACCGGGATATTAAGCCTGCCAACCTGATTCGGCGAATGGAGGACGGCAAGTTTGTTCTGATTGATTTTGGCGCGGTCAAGGAAATTCAGTCCCAGCTCCGCAATGATCCAGAACGATCAGCTCTCACGGTTAGCATTGGTACACCGGGCTATACGCCTGCCGAGCAGCTTGCAGGTAAACCGCGCTATTGCAGCGACCTATACGCACTGGGCATGACAGTTATTCAGGCACTTACTGGCTGTCAGCCCACCCAAATGACAATGGATAGCGATAGCGGTGAGTTGGTTTGGTCGTCGCCCCTGATCAGCCCCGGTTTTAAGGCAGTTCTCACGCGTTTAGTGCGCTATTATTTCAGCCATCGCTATCAGTCTGTTGCAGAGCTGCGGCAAGCCTTGGCGCACATGGCAGATGCTTCTTTCAAGGAGGAGCTTTTCGAGTTTGATTCGTCTGAGCAGACCATGCTGCCCTCTGCCTTGCTCGCAGACTCTTATTTATCCGACTATTCCAGGGGTGGAACAGCTCTGCACGGCTCAAGTGGCTACTATCGCTATGTACCTCGCGATGCCCAGCAAACCTGGCGCAATCGACTGCGCTCTGGCTGGAAACTTTTCCTGGCAACAACGCTCACCGTTACGGGGCTGATTGCCGGAGCTGAGCATCTGGGCTGGCTACAAACCCCTGAACTCGCGGTTTACGATCACCTGATGCGCTTGCGTCCTGATCCCGGCACTGATCCCCGGCTGCTCACGGTTGAGATCACAGAAGCCGATTTGCAAAAGCTTCAGCGTGCTACGCCATCGGATCGTGATATGGCACAGGTCATTCAAAATATTGCCGCCGCAAATCCCCGCGTGATTGGCATGGATCTCTATCGCGAACTGCCGCAGGAACCTGGTCATGCCGAACTGATGCAGCAGCTTCAGCAAACGGGAACGATCGCAATTATGAAGTTTGGCGATCGGGGCACGATCGAAATTCCGCCGCCGCCCAGTTTACCCCCAGAGCAGGTTGGGTTTAACGATCTGCTGATCGATCCAGATAATGTGGTGCGTCGCAGCCTTTTGTTTGGCTCAGTGCCGCAGGGAACCTACCCCTCGTTCGCCCTGCAGGTCGCGCTGAAGTATTTGGCTGCTCAAAGCATCCAGCCGCAAGCTAGCCCTAATTTCCCGCCTGATGCCGCAGTAATGCAAATTGGCAAAACTGATTTTGTTCCACTTGAGCACAGTTTTGGCGGCTATCAGAGCAATGAAGTGGCTGAAGGCTATCAGATGTTGCTGAACTATCGATCGCCTCAACGTCCGACGCAAACTGTTTCCTTTACCGATGTACTTGAAGGCAGGCTTGACCCAACCCTGGTTAAGGACAAAATTATCCTGATTGGCACAACGGCTCCTAGCGGCAAAGATTTGTTTTATACGCCTTTCAGCGCCGGGACAGCAACCGAGCATCAAATGGCAGGCGTAACGGTTCATGCTCAAATTGTTAGCCAAATTTTGAGCAGTGTGCTGGATGAGGTTTCGCTATTTCGCACGCTACCCGATTGGGGCGAAATTCTTTGGATTGGAGGCTGGGCAGCGATCGGCAGTGTCTTGCTCTGGACAGTACGCCATCCGCTTAAACTAGGGGCAGGTATCCTGATTGGTTTGGGCACGATCGCTGGAGCCAGCAGTGTTGCGTTTATTTACTACCTGTGGATTCCTGGTGTTGCACCCACGCTCGCCTTTGTAGTAGCCGGAATTGGGACGATTGCTTATCGGACTGCCAGAAACCAGATTGCAGATGCTTCCTACTCGATCATTCATGATGCCAACGCTCCAACTCAGCCCCTAAGTCAAACGAAGCGTTAGCGGGCGAAAGTTTGCAGGGTGTAGGGCAATTTGCGAATTACCTTTGCAGGCTACCTTAAATCCTATTTCCATTCACCAATGCCGAAACAAGAAAGAATGCAAGAAATAAGAGACGATCGGCATTAAAAAAGGGGCACTCAGCCCCCTTAAATTTGACTCGAATTGAGTTTGTATCGTATTTTTAGCCACCGATCTGGAAGTTGGTAGGTCCTTGATAGCCCGACGCCTCAGCAAGCTGCTGGAGGGTTTGGGTTCCAGAAAGCTTTTTACCGTTAACTTCCCAGGTCGGATAGCCCTCAATCTGCTGGGCTGTGCAAAGATCAGGCTGAGCATTTTGCCCGTCAGGAGCGCACTCCACATAGGTCACTTCTCGCCATGCCTGCTGACCAAAAAGCTGTTTTTGGTCGTGGCAGTGCGGACACCAGTATGCGCCGTACATCTTCGCGTTGATGCTCTTCAAATGCCTTGCCAGCGCAATTTCTGCCTGACCAGATGTGGAAGTAATTGCCGGACCCGATTGACTGGATGCGTCAGCCGTCGCAGAACCGCCTACGTTGGCATACACGCCCAGCGTCCCCACAATCGTTACCATTGCCACAATAATTCCCGTAAACAATAGCTGCCCGACATCATCCCAGGCGCGACCCAGTAGCGTCAGCACAAATAGTGTCAGCGCGAACAGTGCCGAGGCAATGCAGTAGTAGCAAATCCCCCCTGCTCCATAAACAGCAACAAACTGGCTCGCCATGATGTACATCAGATAGCCGCTAAACACCAGCATCGCAGTTGAGCCGATGAACAACAGCAGCCAGGTCCAGTTCTCAAGTGTTGCTCGAAGCGGCTTATTCTGATCAGGATTCACAGTTAGCGGAGCTAGAGCAAACCCTGCAATTCCGATGTATGCCAGCAGCCCAAATAGCGAAAGCGGTACACCAAACACATAGGCATAGGGGCTGGATAAAACCTGCTCACAGCCACTCGTCGGACAGGCAGCTTCTCCGCCAAACAGTTTCGTTGCAGTAATGTATCCCGTGTTGAGTGCACCCAGGATCGCAACAGCGGCAATTAATAGACGCGAATTGCGGTGAATCCAGGGAGCTTGACGGCGACGACTACTCATAGAACCCCTTCTCGATCGTGTCACTTGCACCAAACCTACTCAACTTGACTCATCCATTTTGGCTCAATCTGTTAAGGATGAGTCTGAATTTGTCAAGGATTTTCTCTAAGAACGTACAGGCATTGAGGAAACGGTTTGAGCCGACCCCTTCGCTGTCAGGCTGCGCTGCATTGCCTCGACAAACTGACTGACGCGGATTGGGTCAATCGGCTGATCAATTTGTCCCCGCCGCTTGAGCGAACTGGAGACGATGACGCCATCAGCTGCCTGAATCAGGCGAGGAATATTTTCCCAATTCGCGCCGCTGCCAATAAACACAGGCGTACCGTTTGCTGCTGCACTTGCTAGCTCCAGATCTTCCAGACTAGGGGGGCTTCCCGTTGCCCATCCAGATAGAATCACGCCGTCGGCTAAGCCGCGATCGATTGTCTCCTGCACCGCAGTGGTCAAATTTGGAGAACCCAGGGGACGAGCGTGTTTCACCAGCACATCCGCTAGAATCTTGACATCGCTGCCCAATTCCCGCCGATAGCGCAAAAGCTGGTGTGCCTGTCCTTCAATCAAGCCCTGATCCGTTGCCATCACCCCAGTCAGCACATTGACGCGAATAAAGTGTGCCTGAACGCAGGTTGCGATCGCCATTGCGCTTAGAGCGTCGTTTCTCAGAACGTTGATGCCGATCGGCAGCGTCACCAGATTCATGAGTCGCTGCACGACCAGACTCATCGCGCTCACTGTCGCCGGATTAACCGTATCTTTAGGAAAGGGCGCATCAAAAAAGTTTTCAACGATAATGCCATCAACCCCGCCCGATGCCAGAGCAGTCGCTTCCTGTTCTGCACGATCGATAACGGCTTTGAGGCTGCCTCCCCATCGGGCAGAAGTGGGCAGCGGCAGTAAGTGAACCACACCGATGATGGGATTGGCTGTCTTAAAAGTCTGTAATAAGTCCACAGGTCTTTGCTAAATCCGGACTCGGCGGAATAGAAGGCATAGAAATGGCGCGAGTTACTGCGCCCCATAGACTTACTTTAACAGCCAATTGAGCCTCAAACGGGAACTCTCCTCAGAACGAGCAAAGTTTGAGATTCGCGTTAACAAATTGAAATCTATCTATGTTAAGATTATTATCAGATACAGATTCGCTACGCGATTGCAATTCACGGCGTACGCGCATTGCTCTAGTTGCAGGTTCAGCTTTACTCATCCGTTCTTTTCTCTGCGATTCAACTCATTTGTGCAGAGGACGCGCTAGGATAGTGAAGGCGATTTAGTTGCTTCTAGATCAAGTGTACAGGGAGGCAAACGTCCAGTCCGTTGATGACGCGATCGCCACACTCGCTGCTAAGACTGTTCTGTTTGTCTTAACTTACCACCTGTCTCACCTATACGGATAACTGCATGGGCGAAAAGCCAACCATTGCAATCACTCATTTGGGTTGCGAGAAAAATCGAATTGACTCAGAGCACATGCTCGGTCTGCTGGTTCAGGCAGGCTATCAGGTAGATTCCAACGAGGAGCTTGCCGATTACGTCATTGTTAACACCTGTAGCTTTATTCAGGCCGCCAGGGAGGAGTCTGTCCGTACACTGGTTGAACTGGCAGAAGCAAATAAAAAAGTTGTAATCACAGGCTGCATGGCGCAGCATTTTCAGCAGGAATTGCTCGATGCTCTCCCCGAAGCGGTGGCGATCGTGGGAACAGGTGACTATCACAAGATAGTGAATGTGATCGAGCGTACGGCATCCGGTGAACGGGTGAAGGAAATCTCGCAGGAGCCGACCTTTATCGCTGACGAAACGATGCCCCGCTATCGCACCACGACAGAAGGCGTTGCCTATCTTCGGGTTGCCGAAGGCTGTGACTATCGCTGTGCATTTTGTATTATTCCCCATCTCCGTGGTAATCAGCGATCGCGTTCGATCGAGTCGATCGTGGCAGAGGCTCAGCAACTTGCCTCAGAAGGTGTCCAGGAAATCATCCTGATTTCTCAAATCACCACGAACTACGGACTGGATCTCTATGGCGAGCCCAAACTTGCGGAACTACTGCGGGCACTGGGTAAGGTCGAAATTCCCTGGATTCGGATGCACTATGCCTATCCGACTGGACTAACTCCCAAGGTCATTCAGGCGATTCAGGAAACGCCAAACGTGTTGCCCTACCTTGACTTGCCGCTTCAGCATTCCCACCCGGAAGTGCTGCGGACAATGAATCGTCCCTGGCAGGGTCAGGTGAATGACGGCATTATCGATCGCATTAAAACTGCTTTGCCCGACGCAGTCCTTCGCACGACCTTTATTGTCGGCTTTCCTGGCGAAACGGACGAGCATTTTGAGCATCTGCGGCAGTTTGTGCAGCGGCATGAGTTCGATCACGTTGGCGTGTTCACTTTCTCCCCTGAAGAAGGAACCCCGGCTTACACTCTGTCAAACCAGCTTCCCCAAGAGGTGATGGACGATCGCCGAGATGCCATCATGACCCTTCAGCAACCGATTTCTCTCCGGAAGAATCGAGCTGAAATCGGCAAGGTTGTTGATGTTTTAATCGAACAGGAAAACCCTGACACTGGGGAACTCGTCGGGCGATCGGCTCGTTTTGCCCCCGAGGTTGATGGGTTGGTTTATGTCCAGGGTGAAGCGCGGCTGGGGACGATCGTTCCCGTTGTGATTGCAGATGCTGATGTGTATGACCTTTACGGTCGTGTCGCAGATCCGACAACCCAACTCCGAGGCGCGTTCGATCGTGTCTCTGTTCATCGTTAATTTCCTATTTCAAATTTCAAACTTCTAAAGTCTTAAGGAGTCTTAATGACGCTTTCTTTCAACGGCTTAGGTCTATCAGAGGCAGGAGTTCGCCATCTCGAAAAGGCAGGATTCACCGTTCCCACTACGATTCAGGCGCAGGCAATTCCCCATCTGCTCTCCGGGCGAGATGTGGTCGGTCAGGCGCAAACGGGAACAGGTAAAACCGCTGCTTTCTCGCTGCCTCTGCTAGAGCGCATTGATTTAAATAACGGAGCAGTGCAAGCTCTCATCCTTACCCCGACCCGTGAACTGGCACTTCAGGTTTACCAGTCAATTCGGTCATTGAACCACGATCGCCGTCTGCACGTTCTGCCTATTTATGGCGGACAGGCGATCGATCTGCAAATTCGTCGGCTTCAGCGCGGTTGTCAGATTGTGGTGGGTACGCCCGGTCGCGTGCTGGATTTGCTGAAGCGAGGCGACCTGAACCTGCGGCAGCTTAGCTTCCTGGTGCTGGATGAAGCCGACGAAATGCTGAACATGGGCTTTATCCAGGACGTTGAAAGAATTCTCAGCCAGGCTCCGGCGGAGCGGCAGACCGCTTTCTTTTCCGCCACGATGGAACCCTCGATTCGGGAACTGGCAACGAAGTTTTTGCGATCGCCCGTCACCGTCACGGTTGAGCAGCCTAAAGCGGCTCCCACCCGGATTAATCAGATTGCCTACATCGTTCCGCGAGGCTGGACCAAGGCGCGTGCCTTGCAGCCTATCCTGGAAATGGAAGACCCGGAATCGGCACTCATCTTTGTCCGTACCCGGAAGGCTGCGGCGGAGCTGACACGCCAACTCCAAGCAGCAGGTCACAGCGTTGATGAATATCACGGCGATTTGAGCCAGTCTCAGCGGGAGCGGCTTTTGCTGCGGTTCCGTCAGCGTCAGGTACGCTGGGTTGTAGCCACTGACATTGCGGCACGAGGTCTGCACGTTGAAGATCTTACTCATGTCATTAACTACGACCTACCTGACAGTGTCGAAAGCTATGTTCACCGAATCGGACGTACCGGACGCGCAGGCAAAGAAGGGACAGCAATTTCGCTGATTCACTCGCTTGACAAGCGCAAGCTGCGGGACATCGAGCATCACATTCGCCAACGCTTAGAAATAGGTACGATCCCCACTCGTGCTCAGATCGAAGCCCGCCACCTGGAAAAGCTGCAAGGTACTTTGCGCGAAGCCCTCGCTGGCGAGCGGATGGCATCCTTCCTGCCGATCATCGCTCAGCTGGCTGAAGAGTTTGAGCCAAACATGATCGCGGCGGCTGCGTTGCAAATGGCGTACGATCAGATTCGCCCAAGCTGGATGCGCGTCGATCAGGGTTATGTCGAGGAGCCGATCGTTGACGAACCCAGACCGCGCCGTGGTCCGAGAAATGATTCTCGCCATGATTCTCGTCCGGATGGTCATCGTTCAAAGCCGATCAAGCGCAAGTCTCCAGTACCGTCGAAGTCCTAGTATTAAAGGCTAAGCAGTGAGTTTGATCGCAAGACTCACTGCATTGGCAAATTCTTCAATTTTCACAGGGTGCGTTCCGGCGTACCCTTCTTTAATTTAGTTTTGAGCTTAGAAACTGCCCACCCACACCCACAAATTTCGGCAAAACCTGCCCTCATTCACCCCTTCATCCACCATCCATCCCCACCATTCACCCTTCCGCCTTATTCCCTCACCCCCTCACTTCTCCTGCTGCCATCGCCAGTTATACCGATTCCATTCATAAATGCCTTGAATCTCGTATTCCAAGCCGTTCTCGAAGCGAACAGTGCAGCTTGCGTGAGATAGGCTACCGTCCTGCCGTAAACCAATGACTGTGCAAGGAATCCATTCGCGGCTGCAAGGTCCGTTTTCCTGCACCCATTCCCACAGCCCATTAGAGACTTCGATTCGATCGCCCACCCTGAGCGCAATCGCTGCTTCGTCAGCATAGGCGGCAATATGAACTGGCTGAATCTGCTCTAGCCAGGCAAGCCCGTACTCGGTGCGAACAAACTGAATTTCTCCAGAGTTTTGCTGTTGTAGCCAGTCATTTAAGAGCTGAGCTTTCCACGCTCGGTTCTGTTGATTCTGCTCCTTGATATAGCGCAGAAGCGTGCGCCGCTGTTCTGGCGTGAGATTATCCAGGGGATTTGTAGAGGCAACTGACCGATCGGTTCGCTGGGACTCGGTTTGTTCACCCTGAGTCAATTTATCGAGCAGGGCCCGCAGCAAAATCTCCTGCTGAATTGGATCAAGAGGGCATCCGGCAGCAAGGCATTCGCCAAAGGCAAGCCGCAAGGCAGCTTCTATCTCTGTTGGGGACATCCCACACACCCTCCCGTCTGAAACGCTTAACTTTTACTTAATCCGGTTTTGGGGATTGATCTCAACCCAGTACAGGATAACGGTATGCTAATTTTTATAAAGATTTTGTTAATTCAATTAACCTCACACGTTATGAGCTTGGAGATCCCGGAGTCGATCAAGGTTTGGAGCCAGTTTGGACATCCTGTGCTGATGTGGGTGCTGTTTGCTGCCACTGTCTATGCCGCTTATCTTGGCTTTCAGTGGCGACGTGCCCGCACTGCAACAGGCGACGAGAAAAAAGAACTGTTGAAGGGTCGGTACAACATTCGACATCATCAGTACGGGGCAGTGCTGCTGTCGCTGATGGTGATTGGGACGATCGGCGGAATGGCAGTGACCTATATTAACAACGGTAAGCTATTTTTCGGTCCTCATTTGCTCGCAGGGCTGGGAATGACGGGGCTGATTGCAACTTCCGCTTCGCTCACGCCGTTTATGCAGAAAGGGCAGGACTGGGCACGAGTTACACACATTGCGCTGAACGTGGTGCTGGTAGCTCTGTTTGGCTGGCAGGCTGTGACGGGAATGCAGATTATGCAGCGAATTTTGGAGCGGATGGCAGGCTAATCATTAAATTTTCTGGATTTTCAGAATTCTGGGAATTTTGGGGATTTGAACAGTCCGAAATTTACGAGGGGTAGGTTTGACAGTGATATGCTGTCTGGAGAAACCTACCCTTTTTGCTGGTTTTTGTCCAACAAGAGGTGGATGGCAAGGTTTAGAGGTTCTACATTGCCCCAGCTTTCCTAAGAATCGGGAACTAGGGGGCAGTTCACAGCCATCGTTGTTCAAACCTTCTCCAATCTCCTGAATTGAGCTTAGGCGAATCTGTGAGACAAACCAATGCAGGACGAAATCTTGAAAGATGAAATTCTAAAAAAAGAGCAGGAATTTCACGATCGCTGGGCCTCCCTGATCGATGTCGAGGGCATTCGGGTTCGGGATTATTTTGAAGCTTGCACTGCTCCTGAAAATCGGTTTATTCTTCAGCAGATCGGGAACGTGCGGGGTAGATTGCTGCTCGATCTGGGCTGCGGAGCCGGGGAAAACAGCGTTTATTTCGCCAGTCGCGGAGCGCGTTGCGTGGCATCAGACTATTCGCCAGGAATGGTGGAGGTGGCGTTAAAGCTGGCGCAGTCGAATGGGGTGGCGATCGAGGGGCGAGTCATTAACGCGATGGCGATCGATTATCCCGATAATACATTTGACATTGTGTATGCCTCGAATCTGCTGCACCACATTCCGAATCCGAAGCTGACGATTCGAGAAATTCATCGAGTGCTTAAACCGGGTGGGGTAATGTGCTTTTGGGACCCGTTAAAGCATAATCCTGTAATTAATGTGTATCGGCGAATGGCAACCAAAGTGCGAACCGAGGACGAAACGCCATTGGATATCAATCTGGTTCGCTTTATTGATGATTTGTTTGGTCGAACGATCTACGATACGTTTTGGATTGCAACGCTGTGGATTTTTCTTCAGTTTTATCTGATTGAAAAAGTCCACCCGAACTCCGAACGCTACTGGAAGAAAATCATTATTGAGCATCAGCGACTTCAGAAGACGTACGATCGCCTGGAAAAAATCGATCGCCTTCTCAAGCAAATTCCCGGCATGAAGCGGTTTGCCTGGAACCTGGCAGTTGTCGCCATTAAGTAAGTGCTATTCAGTTTGCCGTCAAGTAAGTGCTATGGCTCCCAGATACTCCCTGGTTGTGCCGATTTACAACGAGGAAGAAAACATTGCTGAGCTGTATCGCCGCTTGAGCGGTATGGTGCAATCCCTGGACGGGGAAGCCGAGTTTATTTTAATTAATGACGGCAGCCGCGATGGATCGCTCTATTTGCTGCGAGAACTGCACCAGCAAGATTCGCGAGTGTGCTATCTCAGCCTTGCCCGCAATTTTGGGCATCAGATTGCTGTCACTGCCGGACTCAATTTTGCGCGAGGAGAGGCGATCGTGGTGATGGATGCCGATTTGCAAGACCCGCCTGAACTAATCCCGCAGATGGTCGATCGCTGGCAGCAGGGCTATCAGGTTGTATATGCACAGCGTACCCAAAGACGGCGTGAAAACTGGCTGAAGCGGCTGCTGGCATTTGGTTTCTACCGTGTGCTGCGCCACCTTGCCGATGTTGAAATTCCGACGGATACAGGCGATTTTTGCCTGATGGATCGTCAGGTCGTTGCTCTACTGAATGCTATGCCCGAACGCAATCGCTATATTCGCGGCTTACGCGCCTGGACAGGATTTCGCCAAACGGCAATTTTATTTGAGCGCGACCCACGCTACGCCGGAAAGGAAAAATACACCTTTGGCAAATCGCTGGCACTGGCAATCAACGGCTTGGTGTCTTTCTCCAGGGTGCCATTGCGGATTGCCACCTATTTGGGATTAGCGGCGGCGGCAGTGTCCCTGCTGATGGCAGTGCTAGTGCTGTACTGGCGACTATTTGCGCCAAACTCACCCCTGACAGGATTTGCTGCCATTACCGTGGTCATATTTTTCCTGGGAGCGGTTCAGCTTATTTGTATCGGTATTCTGGGCGAATATATCGGGCGAATCTATGAAGAAGTAAAAGGCAGACCGCTTTATACGCTGGCAGAAATTGGAGGATTTCAGCAGAAATAACAAGGCTTGATCGAGTAAGTCAAACGACCTAAACCTTTGCTTCGGTTAGCGACTTCAGATATTCGGTGTTAACGCCCGATTCGCGCACCAGAGCAATTTTTCCAGTCCGCGCAATTTCGCGAATGCCAAAACGACTCAGCGTTTGCTGAATTGCCACAATCTTGCCCGGATCGCCTACCACTTCCAGAGTCAGCGCGTCTTCACCCACATCCACAACCCGTGCCCGGAAGATCTGCGATAGCTCAATGATTTCCGATCGATTTGAGCTGGTTGCATTTACCTTTAGCAGCATGAGTTCTCGCTCTACGCAGGGATCTTCAGTAATATCCTGCACCTTGATCACATTAATTAAGCGATAAAGCTGCTTTGTCACCTGCTCAATAATATTGTCATCGCCCGGAACGACCATCGTGATCCGAGAAATTCCATCTTGCCCGGCAGGACCAACTGCCAGACTTTCGATATTGAAACCGCGACGGGCAAACAGTCCGGCAATTCGGGTTAACACGCCCGCTTCATCTTCAACCAGTACGGATAAGGTGTGCTTCATAACGTTGAAATTTTGTTGAAAGTTTGGCTTGCAGAGATCGTTTCTGGAGGGAAAACCGTTTGACAGTTGTAGGGCGGCATTCTAAAACAATCTCTGATCATAGCCTGATCCCACAACTTTTTCCCGACAAGATTGGGTATCCGTAAAACTGACGGAAAGTATGTTGTTTCTGCAACTGTAACAGCCTGCGTGGGTAGTCTCTGGGAAGGGGAAATCTAGTTGTGAGCGAGACACGATTATGCAGGTTAATGCAGGTGCAGAATTTCCAGTTAATAACACTACCGACGGGTATCAAAGCACCTATCCCAGTGAAGGGGTGTTTGACAACACCAGCACCGAGCTCGCTCGCTCAACGCGATCGATCGCCATGGCGGCAGACGGCACGTTTGTTGTGGTTTGGTCGAGTACAGGTCAGGATGATGCGACGAGTTTCCTCGAAACAGGGGTGTATGGTCGTCGCTACAACGCAGACGGTACCCCAATAGGAAATGAATTTCTAGTCAATACGATTACCAAAGGGGATCAGACTGCGCCTTCGGTTGCGATTGATGCGTTAGGCGGCTTTATTGTCACTTGGTCTAGCAACGCAGGCAGCTTTCAGGATGACAATTCGGGCTTTGGTGTGTATGCTCAACGCTATACCAGCAACGGTGAAAAGAGCGGTTCTCAGTTTCGCGTCAACTCAGAACCCTTTAATCAGCAGCTCAGCTCGGTTGTTGCCAGCGATCGGGATGACGATGCTAGCGATGCCAACGACGGCGGATTCGTCATCACCTGGACAAGTGTCGGACAGGACGGCGACGGCTTGGGAGTCTTTGCCCGACGTTATAACAGAGATGGGGTGGCGCAGGGTAGTGACATTGCGGTTACATCCGTTAACCCAGCCAATTTACAAACTACAGGCAGTCAGCTCAACTCTACGGTCGCCATGGCAGACGACGGCAGCTTTGTCGTGGTTTGGGAGAGCAGTCAGAGAAATAACAGCGACACGAGCAACACGACAGGCTACAACATTTTTGCTCAGCGGTTTAACGCACAGGGCATCGCGCAGGGCGATCGGATTCAAGTTAACTCCTTGGCTGCGGGAGACCAGCGCAAACCGTCAGTTGCAATGGCAGCAGACGGCTCATTTGTGGTGGGATGGTCGAGCCTGGATCCCCAATCGTTTAGCGGTTTGGATGTGTATTACCGTCGGTTTGACCGAAATGGAACAGCGTTAACCGCTACAGAGCAGCAGGCAAATACAAACCTGTTGGGCAGCCAGCAGGACGTTATGGTGGCGATGGCGGCAGACGGGAAGTTTATCCTTTCCTGGTCATCCGCTTCAGGGGATCAGGGAGCGGGTATCTATGCCCGTCGCTTTGATGCTAACGGTAACCCGCTCATCAGTAGCCCGGTCAATTCTACAAGCAGTGAGTTTCGCCTTGATGCAGGCGCACCGGCTGGAAGCTATAGCTCGATCGCTGCGTCAAACAACAATTTTGCAGCCGTTTGGACACGCAATGATGGCAGTGAGGACGGCGTATTTGGACGTGCTTATTCGATCATAACCCCCACAGACAACACCCCCCCGACCAATATCACCCTGACTCCTGCTCCGCCTCAGGTTGCAGAAAATAGCATTGGCGCCGTCATCGGCACACTCTCAGCAACCGACCCAGAAGGAAACAGCATTTCCTACACCGTCAGTGGGGACGATCGCTTTGAAGTCTTTGGCACTCAACTCAGGCTCAAAGCAGGGCAATCGCTGAATTTTGAGAATGATAACGATAAAGAGATCGTCCTGACCGTCACGGCGAGAGATGACGGCAACCCCAACCTGGAGGCGACACAAGAATTCACGATCCGAACGACTGATGTTAACGAAGCCCCGACGAACATCACGCTTAGCAACGACAAGCTAAACGAAAATACTCCGGGCGGAACGGTCGTGGGGACGCTCAGCGCGACTGATCCAGACACAAATCAGAATCAGACGATTCGTTTTTCGATCGCCGAGAACGAATTCTATGCACTCAGCGGCAACCAAATTGTTGTCAAAAACGGAGCAAACCTCAACTTTGAAAACCCGCTGAGCCGATCATTCAAAATTAGCGTTACCGCTACCGATAACGGCACACCAGAGCAGTCTACAACGCAGGAACTCACAATCACGCTCAATGATGTCAACGAAGTTCCAGTTGACCTTCAGCTTGAGGGGAGCCGGACGGTTGCAGAGAATGCCCCAGGAGCGGTTATTGGCACAGTAAAAGTAACTGATCCCGATGGCACGACGCCAGTTTTAACCGTCTCGGACGATCGGTTTGAGATTGACCCTTCCACCAAAAACCTGAAGCTCAAAGCCGGTCGCAGTCTGGACTATGAGGCACTGGGAACCCAAAAGGAAATTACCTTCGACATTATTGCCACCGATAGCCAGGATCCAAGCCTGGAGTCGCGGCAAGCAGTGACGATTACGGTTACAAACGTTAACGAAGCTCCAATCAACCTCAGCCTCAGTAATAACAAAGTTGTAGAGAATAAGCCGGGGGAGATCGTCGGTCAATTGTCTGCGAATGATCCAGAAGGTGATCCGCAGAATTTCTCGCTCGTGGGTGACAGCCCGTTTGAAATCGACCCTCTGACAAATAACCTGAAGCTTAAACCGGGGGTTAAACTCGATCGCGAAGCGACTCCAACAATCAGTGTCATAGTTCGTGCCAGCGATCAAAACAATGGCAGTTTGTATTCTGATCAAACGCTGACGATCGACGTTCTGAATGAAAACGAGCCGCCAACCGACATTCAGCTAGAGAACGCACAGCCGATTGACGAAGAGGTGAAGGGCGCAGTCGTCGGCACGGTGAAGGCAACCGATCCCGATAATCCAACTCTGACGCTTAGCGTGAACGATCCCCGGTTTCAAATCGTCCAAGTTGGTGCCGATTGGCAGTTAAAGCTGAGTGACAATGCAAGCCTTAACTATGAGGAATTGGTCGGCGGTAAACTCAGCCTGACGATTACGGCAACAGACAGCGATGGTAAAACCCTCAATCGCGTCTTTGAAATCAACGTTAATAACGTCAACGAAGCTCCATCGCTGAGTATTACCGAACAACGCAGCGTCGGAAACAAGAAAGCAGGTGAAACCGTTGGTACTGTTATATCGATCGATCCAGAAGGCACAATCCCAAGTTTTGAGGTTAGTGACGCTCGGTTTGAAGTAGTCCAGATCGACGGCGTGTGGAAGTTAAAGCTCAAGAACACTGAAAGCCTCGACTATCAAATTGAGCAACAAGTCACGGTAGAGGTAATTGCCACTGATCAAAGTCCCGAAAAGCTAGAAACTCGCAGGTTGGTAACGGTTCGGGTCGCGGAACCCGGTGCACCAACGAACATTACCCTGACCCCTACAAACCCCCATCAGGTCAACGAGGCAACGCCTAATGCGGTTGTGGGAACGGTCACGGTTGACGATGAAGATAGCCAAACTCACACGTTTACCCTGGACGACGATCGATTTGTCATCGTTGAGGTTGAGGGGAAATATCAGCTTCAGCTTGCAGAAGGAAAACTGCTCGATTTTGAAACTGCAACAGGACCAATCCCACTCAAAATTACAGCAACAGATTCTACGAATCGTTCGGTTACGAGCGAGTTCAGCATTTTCATTCAGAATATTAACGAAGCTCCAACTGACATCACGATCACGCCCGGCAGTCTATCGGTTGACGAGCAGCAGTTTGGTGCAGAGATTGGCACGATCGCCGTTATTGATCCTGATGAGGGGGATACCTTTTCTTACAAATTCAGCAGCGACGACTTCAGCAGCGACGATCGCTTTGAGGTCAGAAACGGCAAGCTGAAGCTGAAAGACACTGCCCAGCTCGATATCAACGACAGACAGACGATTAATCTCACAATCACTGCGACCGACCCCGGTCAGCTGGAAATTACCAAGACGTTTCAAATTACCGTCGATCCGGTTAACTTTGCGCCTACTGATATCACGCTTGCAACAAACACAATCAATGAAGATGAAGACGGGGCGATCGTTGGCAAAATCTCGGTCGTTGATCCCGATCGTGGTGATCTTCATACGTTTGAATTCCCTAACGATGCCCGCTTTATGGTGGATGGCGAGGGTAATCTTCGCCTCAAGCCCAATGTAAAGGTTGACTTTGAAACCCAGCAGACCATCACCCTCGATATCACTGCAAAGGACAATGCCAATCCACAGGGATCATTCACCAAGCAAATCACGATTAATGTTAACAATCTCAATGATGCGCCCGTTCTAAAAGACTTTACTCCGGCTGCGTCGATCGCTGAAAACAATGAGGGAATCGCGATCGGCACACTAACGGTAAGAGACCCAGAAAACAACCCCTTCACCCTGGAGCTGAGCGACAATCGCTTTCAGATTGACCCTGTCGCCGGAGACGTTTGGCAGATCAGGCTAAAACCGGGTGAAAAATTCGATTTTGAAACTCTGACGAATGGTGCGGTTTCCCTCGTAGTTACGGCAAGAGACAACGGAACGCCAGAGCGCACCACAACGCTGGATATCGCTTTTCAAGTCACTGATGTTAACGAAGCCCCCACTAATCTGGGATTGTCGAATCTTACGATTAGCGAGCAGGTCGCTGGCGCGGAAGTGGGTCTGGTGCAAGTCACTGATCCCGATAAGAATGAGCAGTTCCGCTATGAAGTAAGCGACGATCGCTTTTTCGTCGAGAATAGCGGCAAACTCAAGCTGAAGGATGGGGTCAGCCTTGATGCCGATACAACTGAAGAGATTACGCTAACGGTTACTGCTATCGATCGCGGTGATGAACGCATTTCCCGTCAGTTCATCATTCAGGTCGAGCGGCTCAACCTGGCCCCTACTGAGATCGAGCTTGACAACACAACGATCAATGAAGAAACTCAGGGTGCAATCGTTGGCAAACTGAAGGTCACCGATCCCGATCGCTTTGATACGCACACGTTTACCATCAATGACGCTCGCTTTGTGGTAGACGCAGAGGGCAACCTGAAGCTAAAGCCGGATGCGTCGATCGATTATGAAACCGAGAAAAAGCTAACGCTGCAAATCACGGCAACCGACAACGGCAACCCGGCACAGTCGTTTACCAAGTCGTTTGAGATCGAGGTCAACAACCTCAACGACGCGCCAGTTTTAAGCTTTACCCCGGCTCAGGCGATCGCCGAAAACGTTTCAGGAGTCACGATCGGTACGATTAATCTTTCAGATGCCGATCTACAAGATACGGTCACGCTCACGGTTACGGTTAACGGTGTTTTAGACGATCGCTTTGTGGTCGAGGGCGATCAGCTCAAGCTCAAACCTGGAATCAGTTTTGACTATGAAACCCTAACAGACGGCAAACTGACGATCGCACTCATTGCAACCGACAATGGTAATCCATCCAAAAAAACCGAGCTGCCGATCACAATCAACGTTGCGAATGTCAACGAAGCTCCCACTGCCGTTACCCTCAGCTCAGTCGAGATTGACGAAGGCATTCCTGACAATAGCCTTGTTGGCTCACTGGGCGCGATCGATCCCGATCTCAACGAAGCGTTCACCTACCAACTCGTAGACGGCTTTGGCGATCATGCTGCCTTCGTGATCGAAAATAATCAGCTTCGCATCCGGAAATCGCCCGACTTTGAAACCAAGTCCAGCTACCAGATTCAAATCATCAGCACCGATCGCGACGGCTTAAGCAGCGCGCCCCAAACCTTCACGATCACGGTGCGAGACCTGAACGAGCCACCAACTGATATCACGCTACAAGGCAATATCGTTGCAGAAAACGCAGCAGGCGCGACGATTGGTGATGTCGTAGTCACCGACCCTGATAGTGATCAGTTCACCTATAAAGTGAGCGACGATCGCTTTGAGGTAAAGGATGGCAAACTCAAACTGAAGCAGGGACAAAGCCTCAACTATGAGGAACTCACAGACGGCAAACTAGACCTGAGCATTACGGCGATCGATAACGGTCAACCTGTCGGCAAACTCACCAAACCTTTCACGATTACCGTTACCAACGTCAACGAAGCTCCCAGCGCAATCAATCTAGAGAACAAAAGCGTTGCCGAAAACAGTGCAGGGGCGATCGTTGGTAAGTTGACCGCGACTGATCCTGATAAAGACGATACGATAACCCTCAAACTCAGCGGCGACGATCGATTTGAGATTGACAACCAGGGCAATCTGAAGCTGAAAAACGGGCTCAGCCTCAATTCTGAAGATTCCGCTCCCATTCAGGTCACGGTCACAGCAACCGACAGCAAAGGACTGACCCGATCGGAAACCTTCACGCTCGAGGTAGTCAACGTCAATGAAGCCCCGACTGGAATTCAGCTATCTCCCAGTACGATCGAAGAAAACCGTGCGGGTGCAACGATCGGTAGATTGACCGCAACTGACGCAGATAGCACAGCATTTACCTTTACGGTTAGCGATTCCGTCCGGTTTGAGGTGGATAGCCAGGGCAATCTCAAGCTGAAGGCAGGACAAAGCCTCAACTATGAAGAACTAACAGACGGCAAACTTAGCCTGAATATTACGGCAACCGACAACGGGAATCCGGCGGAAAGCTTCACGCAGCAGATTACGCTGAACGTTACCAATATCAACGAAGCCCCCACCGAAATTCGCCTGCTGAACGATCGAGTTGAAGAAAACAGGGCAGGAGCGATCGTCGGGCAGTTTCAGGTCGTTGATCCAGACAAAAACGATCAGTTCAGCTATCAGGTCAACGACGATCGATTTGAGATCGATAACCAGGGTAGCCTGAAGTTAAAAAACGGTATCAGCCTCGACCGCGAAGCCACCCCTACGATCGCGCTCAATATCACAGCAACCGATCTCGGTGGACTGAAGAAGACGCAGCAGCTCATTATTACCGTCACTGATCAGAAC
>NZ_JACJOR010000507.1:0-5651 GCF_014695615.1 Leptolyngbya sp. FACHB-711 | reverse complement strand
ATAAGGTTGCTGAATAAATTCTTGAGCGGCTTCGGACGAAAAAATACCGCCTTGCAGTTCCAGGCTGCGCTTTGAGACATCCGATAGCGCGTCCCAATAAGTTGAATTCACAGCACACAGATAGCGTTTTGCTTCAACATGGAGCCGAATGGGTTCTGTGACGGCTACCCCAAATTGCGTTTTCAGGAAAGGAATGGCGCGATATTCGTGGCGATCGTCAATTTGCTGTTCCGCAATGGTTTCGGCAGTGTTTTTGCCCAGATTGTGAATCAGATGCCCGATATCATGCAGCAAGCAAGCAGTGATGAGTTCAGAGCTACAATCGCTTGTTTCCGCAAGCGTGGCGCATTGCAGAGCATGTTCAAGCTGGCTCACGGCTTCACCACCGTACTGAGCGTTTCCTTGGGTTGCCAGGAGTTGCAGGATCAGGTCGAGAGTAGGTTGCATCTTTGCTCCTTGGATTCAAATAGGGGATTCAAGTATGGGATTCAAGCATTGAATTCAGACATCATTTAAGTAGCCAGGATTGGTGACAGTTCCAGGTACGATCGGGATATCGTTGATAGAATCGTACTTCCCAGTCAACAGAGGCTTCAGGGCAAATCAATTGCCTTGCAAGATCGGCGAGTTGCTCACCCTGTTCCGACTGAAATTCATAGGCAAAGCTGAGATGGAGCCAGGTTTTGAGCCGCAGATTTTCGCGACGGGTGGGAGCCTGAGCAAGGTTGGCAAAATCATTTATCCGCTGCGTTAACCAATCTGATCGCAGTTCTAAACCGTGCCAGTCAGGGCGAAAAGTCATTTGAACGATCGTGATGACCGGTTGTGGATAGGGCTGTGCCAACGCGCGATCGAGTGCCTGAAGATAGAGAGGAATTGCCGTTTCAACATCGTGAAAAAAGCCTGTGAGCGTGCAGTGCGGCATATAGGCGTGTGCAGCGTTCCTCCCCACCATTCGCTGACTTTGCTCAAAATAATTCTCTATTTGTTCAGCGAGTTTACCGATCGGACAGGCGTACACAATCAATTCACCCATATCTGTTAACTATCTTTTTTGAGGCTTTTGCAGTCATCATGCCCCAGAGCCAATTAATCTTGTACTTTTCAATTGATACTTCCTGTAGTCCTTCAAATCGAAGCATATCCCGACATTCACTTGCGGTATAAGTTTGGAAGTGGGCACGGTTAAATAACCGTAGAAAAAAGTCACAAACGCGACAGGTCAAATAGTCATGACACCAATCGGTAATTACCAAACGACCATCTGGTTTGAGAATTCTTTTTGCTTCCTGGATGGCTTGAGCAGGATTACGAAAGTAGTGAAAAGCATTCGTTGAAATCACAACATCAAAACTTTCGCTGGGAAACGGAAGATTATCAGCACTGCCTATCCACAGCTCGATCGATTTGGGTAGTTTCTGCTTAGCAATATTGAGCATTTCGATCGAGGGATCTAGCCCAGCAAATTCCGCCTCTGGAACTAAACTAAACATCTGCTGAATCAAAGCTCCCGTACCGCAGCCGATATCTACGACCCGTTCATAGGGCTTGATCTCTAAGCGATTAATTGTCTCCTGAATCGTTGCATTAATGTAGAACGACCAACGACGATCGTACACAGATGCAAGACGGGAATACTCTTCTTGTACGGGATCAGAATACATAGCAATTAATCCTGGCAATCAATCACGACAATTAATCCTGGCAATTAATCACGGCAATTAATCACAGCAATCAATCATAGCAGGCAACTTTCTGTCCCTTAATGTAAACAGAAACGATCGCAGAAGGCAGAGCATTCTCAGGCTGAATCAGCAGGAAGTCAGCATCCAAACCTGGTGAGATTGCCCCTTTTCGATCGCCAATCCGCGCTGCCTGGGCTGGGTGGGTCGATACGAGTTTCCAGGCTTGCTCAAACGGCAGCAAACCCATCTGTGCCAGCTTAAACGGAGCATGAAACAGCGAAGGGTAGTGATAATCGGAGCAGAGGCAATCCACGACCCCTGCCTGCACCGCATCAGCAACACTCATATACCCCACATGGGAGCCATCTCGCACCAAATTCGGCGCGCCCATTAACACTGATGCCCCATAAGCCTGAGACTGGGCTGCCAGGGCAATCGAAGCTGGAAATTCTGCGATCGAGACTTGCCGCTTCGCGCTGATTTGCACCATCTCCTCAGATTCATCATCGTGGGAGGCAACCGGAATGCCCCTCTGGTGTGCCCGATCCACAAGCTGTTCAAACTGTTGAAGTCCTTCCGCCTGACGATCGAGCGCCGCCTCAATCAGGGCGCGAATTTCAGACTGGGACAGTTTAATGCGTTGCTGGAGTCCTTTTGTGTAGCGAGCCAGCGTTGCATCGTCGGTGGACGGGGGCAAATGATTGTTGAGTGATAGAAGCTGTATTGTTCCAGTCTCTAGCCAATCACATAACTCGTCATGATTTGCAGTATTTGCCTGTTCATGGCGAATATGAATGCAGCGATTTGCACCTTGCCCGGGTGTATTCTGAACTGCTTCAATCATTTGTCTTGCCGTATCCCGACTCCGTAAACCGGGTTCAAATGAATCGGTAATTGAATAGTAAAAAGTGGTGATGCCATTAGCGAGCAGCGTCCGATCGTTCTCCACAATTGCCATTTCGATGGGAAACGCAACACCAGGGCGCGGACAAATCATGCGCTCAAATGCATCTCCGTGAATGTCTACGATTCCTGGCAAAAGCTGTAGCCCTGTGACATCGATCGAGACAAAACCGCTTGGTTTCAGGGTGTGACCGATCTCGGTAAACTTACTGTCCTCAATCAGCACGGTTGCATCTTGCAGCCATCCCTTTGGAGTCAGGACATCGGCTCCCTGTAGGGCGATTTTGGGAAGAACTTTAGCCTTTTGTTGTTCTTTCATCCGCGACCTCACGCAAATCGTTTTCCTTCTCGGACTACTGCGGTCAACCGGGGCACAATGCCATCATCGTGCACAGTAATCAAATCTGCTCGTTTGCCAACTTCCAAGCTGCCTCGATCGCCGTCTAACCCGATTGCCCTTGCCGGATTCAGGGTAAAGAGGCGCATTATGTCATAGAGGGGCTGTTCAGTCTGACGTACAATCAAAAACATTGCCTGCAGCAGACTTTGAGGAACGTAATCCGAAGAGATAAGATCGACTAACTGCCGCTCGATTAGATCCATTGCCGAGACATTGCCAGAGTGTGAGCCGCCCAGCACCAGATTTGGCGCACCCATCAAAATCTGGAGTCCCTGTTGGTGTGCCTCTTTTGCCGCATCCAGCGTGGTCGGAAATTCTGCGATCGTGGCTCCGCTTTCGACTGCTTCCTGCACATGTTCGATCGTGGCATCATCGTGACTAGCAAGGAACACCTCCTGAGCCTGAGTGAGTTCTACCAGTAATTTTCGATTTTGTTCGGCATAGCGTTGCTGATCTGCAATGCGTCCCTGAATGAAAGCATCCATTTGAGCCGGGGTAATCCCATGCTTGCCGATGTAGTATTCCCGATACTTCTCAAGGTTGACGAACTGGCGTTGCCCCGGTGTATGATCCATCAGCGAAATCAGCACCAGCAGCGGATGATTCGCATATCGTTCTGCAATTTCGTAAACGTGCTCGTAACCCAACTCGCAGCGCAAATGTAACCGATGATCGGCTGAAAATCTTCCTGCCTGCTGAGCGCGATCGATCGCGTCAATCATCGGAGCAAACTGCGTTAACCGGGCAGAATTAGGCAAGACATCCCCGATCGCAATCGCATCACAAACGGTGGTAATCCCGGCGCTAATCAGTTCGCGATCGTGGTGCAAAGCTGCCATATCGAGGGGCCATTTCACCTTGGGGCGCGGCGTGAGGCACTGTTCCAGATTATCGGTATGCAGTTCGACCAATCCGGGTAGCAGGTAATCTCCCTGTCCGTCCTGACCCTGGCTCACCATTCCCGGCTGAATGTCTGCGATTCTGCCGTTTCGCACCACAAGCGTCCCCAAAATTTCCTGGTCGGGAAGCTGCAAACGGTAGTTCGTGTAAATTTGCTCTTTCATGCTTTAATCATCCTGCCCTAAGGTTAAGCGACGATTACAAACTCGACTGCGGACTTCATCATCATGAAAAATGCCAATCATGGCACAGCCTTCTGCCTTACGCTCTTCGATCAACTGCATCACAACTTCCCGATTCGTCGCATCCAGAGCGGAGGTCGGCTCATCGAGCAGCAAAATGGGATAGGGCACAGACCAAGCACGGGCAATATTGACGCGCTGCTTTTCCCCGCCTGAAAAAGTGGTGGGTGACAGGCTCCAGAGCCGCTCCGGTAGATTGAGCCGGATAAATAACCCTCGAACAATTTCATAGGCGATCTTTGGCGCAGTTCCTAACTCCAGCAACGGTTCAGCCGCCACTTCCAGAGCCGGAACACGCGGAATCACCCGCAGAAATTGGCTAATATAGCCGATCGTTTTTTTTCGCACCTCTAGCAATTCATGGGGTTCTAGCTGCGGTAGATTAACCCATTGCCCCAGATGCTTGACCCAGATTGCACCGCGATCGGTTCGATAGTTACCGTATAGCGATCGAATCAGCGTTGATTTTCCTGCCCCTGATGCACCAGCGAGCGCAACGCATTCACCCGCCTGCAGCTCTAAGGAAACGCCTGCGAGAACGGGTAAACGAATGCCGCCTTGATGATGCAGGGTAAAGCCTTTGTACAATTGCTCCGCTCGGAGAACTAGCGTAGAGTCGCGATCGAGTGGTGCATTAGGAGGGAATGGATGAGGAATGAGCGTATGGTTTGAAACATTCATGATGATGCTCCGATCAAGAGTTGGTTTGATGAGTGTTTCGTGTTCTACATCGCCCCCTAAATGCCCCAATTTATTGGTTGCCGCTCTTAAAGAGCGAGGAGGGACTTTGAACTTCTAAACATTCCGGTCACAAAACATCCCGGTCACAAAAGAAAGTTTTTGAGGTTCGGTTCCCCTCAGAATTGGGGGGCTAGGGGGGCAGGTAATGTGGGTAATTGTCAAACATCCTTTACGGCGTTAAGGTTGCGCTAACTAGCTGCTGAGTATAGGGATGCTGCGGATCGTCTAGCACCTGATCAGTCAGCCCGGATTCAACGACCTGTCCTTGCTGCATGACCATGAGCCGATGTGCTAGAAGCCGCACAACTCCAATATCATGCGTGACCAAAACGACACTCAAATGTAAATTGCGAACCAGAGAGCGAATCAGATCGAGTAGGCGTGCCTGTACTGAAACGTCCAGTCCTCCAGTCGGTTCGTCCATCAACACTAAGCGGGGATAAGTAACGAGAACTCTAGCAAGCTGCAATCGCTGCTGCATGCCACCAGAGAAAGTTCGGGGCAGCATATCCATTCGATCGCCCGGAATTTCTACTTCCGTCATCCAATGCATTGCTTCTGTGCGAATGTTGCCATAGTGCCTTGCGCCAATGGTCATCAGCCGCTCTCCGATATTGGCTCCAGCAGTGACATTCATTCGCAGCCCATCTCTCGGATTCTGCTGCACAAAGCCCCATTCCGATCGCATCAGTCCCCGATGTTTTGCTTCCGGCAATTCCCGCAAATTCAAGATTTCACCCGATCGATTTTGATAAAGCAGTTCACCTTTGTCTACAGGCA
>NZ_JACJOR010000506.1:0-40609 GCF_014695615.1 Leptolyngbya sp. FACHB-711 | reverse complement strand
TAGAAAAAGGGGCATTGCTGAATCGGGATATGAAGGGTGCAAATTTAGCTTCTGTATCGCCCCCTAAATCCCCCAATGCTGGGGGACTTTGAATTCTGGTTCCTCCCACCTTTGGAGGGCTAGGGGGGCGTATCATACTTCGATTCAGCAACGCCGAAAAAGGATCGTTTGAAAAAATAGATAGATAGATGCCTGCATGATTAAAACCATTAAACCGAAGAAATGACTTGCCTGAAGCCAATGTATCTCAACTTGGTAATTCAACTCGATCAGGAGTGCTGGGATAATGAGTATAAAGCGATCGAAAATTTGTAGAAAATTATACCTCTTCTAATATTGCCGCATGGAGATCGATCAGGCGTTATTGTTTACAGACGCTTTAGTGTTTGCCAAAACCGGACTTCACTTAACTGACTTGCAGCAAGCCATGTTGCGGGCATCTTGGTCGTGGACTCGGCAAAGCTATGACCAGATCGCCGATGCCTATGGCTATTCGCCCACTTATCTCAAGCACGATATTGGACCCAAGCTCTGGAAACTGTTATCCGAAGTTTTAGGCGAAAAAGTTACAAAAACCAGTTTTCGATCGGCGATCGAGCGTCAAATGGCGCAGCAAAGTAGCCAGCCCGAAGCAGTCAGCGAAACAGCGATTGTCCCCGTTGCTGCCCCGGTTGCTTCAACACCGCCTGAACAGGATTGGGGCGAAGCTACCGATGTCAGCTTTTTTTATGGGCGACAGACTGAACTGGCAAAGTTAGAGCAGTGGATTTTGGGCGCTCCGACAGAGATCAGCGGAACTGCACGCTGCCGTTTGGTCACGCTACTGGGCATGGGCGGCATGGGTAAAACCACGCTGTCAGTGAAGCTGGCGCAGCAGATTCAGTCCCATTTTAAGCGGGTGATTTGGCGATCGCTTCGCAATGCCCCTGCTTTTTCAGATCTGCTGGCTGAAATCCTGCAATTTTTGGGAAATGATGCGGCTCAGTTCCCAGAAACCGAGAGTGGACGACGATCGCAGCTTTTGAAGGAACTGCGGAACCATCGCTGCTTGATCATTCTAGATAACGTCGAATCGATTTTGCAAAGCGGCTCCTACCGCGAAGGCTATGAGGAGTATGGCGAACTGTTCCAGCAGGTCGGTGAAACGGTTCATCAGAGCTGTGTGCTGCTGACCAGCCGCGAAAAGCCGCCGGAGGTTGCCCTGCTGGAAGGAGTTAATTTACCCGTGCGGGGATTGCAGCTCGCCGGATTGCCTCCAGAGGAAGGACAGGCACTTTTGCAGCTCAAGGGAACCTTTCAAGGTACAGCGGCAGAATGGCATCAGCTCATCGCGGGCTATGCAGGTAATCCCCTTGCTCTGAAAATTATTGCAGCAACAATCCAGAATTTATTTGACGGCAGTATTTCTGAATTTCTCAAGCAAGAGACATTTGTTTCAGGAAATATTCGCACATTGATCGAACAACAGTTTGAGCGTTTATCAGAAGCCGAAAAAAATATTATTTATTGGCTTGCACTCTATCGTGAACCTGCTTCAATCAATGATTTAAAGACGGATATCTTTCCCAGCATTTCAGCGCAAAACTTGATTGCGATTTTGGAAGCTTTGGAACAACGATCGCTGATCGAAAAAACGCAGTCTGTAGGAATGGGAAAGCGAAGTTCCCTGTTCTCGCTTCAGCCCGCAGTTATGGAATATGTCAGCGATCGTCTGGTGAATGGCGTGTGTCAGGAAATTCGCTCGCAAACCGGAGTTGCTCAAGCCCGATTTCTCAAAGGCTTTGCCCTGCTCAACACCCGGCACAAAGATTACATTCAAGAAGCACAGATTCGATTGATTCTTCAGCCGATCGTGCAGCAGTTACAGACTGATTGGGACGGTTCTATCTCCTTAGCCGATCAGTTGCTACAGTGTCTAAAGCAGCTTCGGGAAAAGCCTTCCTCGGTTACGGGCTATATGGGCGGCAACCTGTGGAATTTGCTGGCTCAACAGCAGACGTATTTCAGGAATACCGACCTTTCCCAATTAACCCTATGGCACGCCAATTTTCAGCAGTCCACGCTGCACCGAGTTAACTTTGCCCAGTCTGATTTATCGAACGCTGTTTTTGCCGAACCGCTCAGCATTGTTTTTGCTGTAGCATTCCACCCAGACGGCGATCGCTTAGCGACCGGAGATGCAGAAGGACGGCTGCGGCTATGGCAAACCAGTAATGCAAAACCCCTGCTTGACTTTGCAGGACATCAGGGCTGGATCTGGGCGATCGCCTTTAGTGCCGATGGTCAAACGGTAGGCAGTTGCAGCAATGATAAGACCATTCGCCTCTGGCAAACTGATACGGGAGAATGCACGCAAATCTTTACTGGACATCGATTGGCAGCCTGGACGATCGCCTTTAATCTAAACGATCGTTGGTTAGCGAGCGGCAGCGACGAATTCACCGTCAGAATTTGGGATCTTGCCACGGGCATTGAGTTCAGCCAATTATCCGGGCATCAGGGCAGCGTTCTTGCGGTTGCCTGGAGTCCGATTGCAGAGTCCTGGCTTGCCAGCGGCAGTTCCGACGGCACAATTCGCCTTTGGGATGTGGCAACCGGAAGTCAGCAGGTGTTTCAGGGGCACAGTGATCGGGTTTGGTCAGTGGCATGGCGAACTGATGGACAAATCATTGCCAGCGGGAGCGCAGACGGCACAATTCGCCTTTGGGATGTGGCAACCGGAAAATGGATTCAGACTTTGCAGGACGGTGGAGCCCCTGCGCGAGTACGATCGATCGCCTGGAGCGAAGATGGCTTGACCCTGATCAGCGGTGGCGACGACAAAACCGTGAGAATCTGGGATTTACAAACGGGCGAATGCCGTACCGTGCTGCGCGGACATACCCATCCGATCTTTTCTGTCGCGCTCAATGCTCAGGATGCAACCCTCGCCAGCGGCAGCGCAGATCAAACGGTTCGGCTCTGGGATATCGCCACAGGTCGTTGTTTGAGAACCTTAAAGGGCTATACGAACTCTGTGTTTTCGGTGGCGTTTCGGGCAGATGGGCAACTGCTCGCGAGCAGCAGCACCGACCAAACCGTGCGGCTCTGGGATCTGCAAACCTGCAATTATCAAACGCTTCAGGGACATGAAGGCTGGGTGACATCGGTTGCGTTTCATCCTCAAGGACATCTCCTCGCCAGCAGCAGTGCTGACCAAACCGTACGCCTGTGGTCTGTATCAAGTGGAAAATGCCTCAAAATTCTGCAAGGACATCGCAACTGGGTGCAGTCGATCGCCTTTAGCCCCAACGGCGAATTCTTAGCCAGTAGTGGGGATGATTGCACGCTGCGAATCTGGTCAGTCAGCACCGGGAAATGCCTTAACCTTTTGCAGGGACATGAGGGCTGGGTCTGGTCGGTTAGCTTTAGTCCTGATGGTGAGATCCTGGCCAGCAGCAGCGAAGATCAAACGGCTCGCCTCTGGTCGGTAAGTACCGGAGAGTGCCTGACGATTTTAGCAGGACACCAGAGCCGAGTGCAGTCGATCGCCTTCAGTCCCGATGGACAACGGCTAGCAAGTGCTAGCAGCGACGAAACCGTGCGCCTCTGGTCGATACAGACCGGGCAATGCCTTCACGCCCTAATCGGACATACCAACAATGTTTGGTCAGTGGCATTTAGCTCGGATGGACAATGGCTTGCCAGCAGTAGCCTCGATCAAACGATTCGCCTATGGGACGTTGCGATCGGAACCTGCGTCAAAATCCTGCCTGTCGCGACCCAGGCAATGCGAACAGGAATTGCTTTTCGTCCTTGTTCTTCGACCCAACCTTCTCCGACACTGCCCGAATCGCTGACCCTTGCCTGTGGCAGTCAGAACGGGACGATCAATATTTGGGACATGGACACTTGCGAATGCCTCAACACGCTCATGCCTGACCAGCCCTACAGCGGCACGAATATTGCTGAGGTCATCGGCGTTACAGAAGCACAACGAACCGCACTGCAAGTATTAGGGGCGATCGAGGTAGACTCTCTCATGCCTTAGCGTTAAAAGATGTTTGAGGGGTGTGAAAGGTTTTACATTGCCCCTCTAAAGTTCCCCCAGATCGGGAGATCCAGGGGGCTACAAAGCCTCAAACCCAAGCAGGTCTATGATTGCTCTACTTTTTGTAGATAGGGGATGACTGCCTTATAGAATCGAACCGTCATTCTGACTGTCCAATCTTGTAGTTTCGCTAGTTGCTCTGGAGGATCAGCAATTGATGCCTCGTCACGATACAGGGCAACACGACAAGCGCGTCTACTGTCAAGCCTTTCCCAACTTAAACGTTCACCCAACTTCGTCTCGATCTCTTCCTTGTAGTTATAGAGAGCGTCAAAAATCTGCTTGTTTCGGTATTGCTCACCAGTATCAATGTAATGTTCAATGCGGAATCGAGACCTACGAGCAAATGAAAAGTTTATATAAGAAGGTTTAGGAAGTTCAGCTGATGTAACTTCAATGCTTGACCAGGAGCGACCTTGAAGATTCATAGCTGGTTGGATCGTCAAGCTATCTATACTATTTAGTTTGAGTTGTAAGTCATTGAAGAAGCTGACGTATGCATTCTGTCGATCCCCCATTCGTGCAAACACAACTCTCTCTTCGGACATGTTGACATCAGCGACGCGCCAGCCTACCTCCAACCATTGCTGCGACTGAACATGACTGACAGAATCATTAGCCCACCAGTTACGATGTTGGCGTGCTGAAGGAGGGAGATCGCCTTTGATAATATCCTCGATTTGTCGAAATGTAAGTTGAACCCTATTTGAATCAAGATCTGCTTGGCTTTGAAGCCAGACAGCTAAAAGAGCATAACGACTATCATTTGGGCTAATCTCCTCATCGAAGGGCAGTAGATCCCGTTGATCTTTTTCCACTTCTCTTGAATTTTGTACAATGGTGTTTAATTCCAATGTAGCTGTCGGAATTGGAAGATAAAGATTGGCGATAACAGTGACGGCTTCTGTAACAGGTGCCTCAGAGTATCTAATAGACGGACGATGATAATTAAGAAGATTAGCGCAGTATCTCAGTTGCTGTCTTTGATTTGTCGTTACTTCGCGAAAGTGAGCAATACTATTGCGAATCTGACGGATCTCATTCAGCAGTCGGTCAAGTGCTTCCCATTCAATACTATTAAAAGAAGATTCATATTTTGCCCAAGCATTCTTAAGAAGTTGAATGTACTCACTCAAGGCTAGCTGTTCAAAAGGCTTTGGTTGAATCGGTTTAGAAAGATGCTGGTTGAAAGCCTCGTTGACAAGTTTTTGATTGAACTGAATCGAGTGATTGCTAGGCTGCATTTGACTGCCTTGCTCTGTAAACTGCTTGCTGCTGGTATACTTTTGAACGTAATACTTTACAGCTTTGCTAAAGCGTCCTAAGAATTCCTGCTCAGAAGGGGTTATTGCTTTTATAGCCTCATTAAGCTTACTTGCGTCTATTTCTCCCTTACCATCCTTATAAGCACCCTCAATCAAATCTCTTAGGGTAATTTCAATATCTTCAGCAAGCATGATATCTTCAGCACGCTGGCGAAAATATTCTGTTGTGTCGTAGCTAGTGATAATTCCGGTAAGGCAATTATTGTTGTCAACGATCGGGATGGCACTATTGTCCCTCAATCCATTTAGTAACTCAGAGAGTTCATCTTCATGTGAGCATGGTTTCACCTTGAATAATGCATGAGAAACTTTGAGCTTGTCAGGAGTAACACCGAAGTAGCTGATTGCTTGAAGAATTGATTCGTGCGTAATCATTCCTCGAAGTTTGCCACCCTGATCCACTACAGGTAGTTGGCTAAACTTGTTTTCTAGCATACGTCCTAGTGCTGCCTGTACTGACATATCCTCAGTAGCTGTGACTACACTCTGACTTTCAGGAATGAGGTGCTGAACGATGAAAGGCATAACTCAACGAAGCGACTGGATATACGAAACCAAGATTTTCGACTAGATGTAGGTTTGAGCCCGGGGTTTGAACCCTCCTCTAAACCACTGTCATTGGGCTACTTCAATATCTGACTGGATTATTTATGCAATAACGTTATAGCTATCGTGGTAAACCTAATCGTCATAAGACTAGTTTCCTTAAAGCATAACTCAAGAAGCAAACGAAACTGAACATAGGCGACGGACGCCTTTGGCTAGAGTTAGTACTAATCGTTTCTACCATTCTGATAGCAATCGACAAATAATGTCAGCGTTTATCTACAAGAAATAGTAAACTTTTTACCTCCGGTAAGACTGGCGTCCCTCATACTTGCTGTTTCCTCGCTCGAAAGAAGAAGTAGCAATCGATGTAAGCCTTGCAGCTTTCCTGCCCCTTCGACAAGCTGCTGGACCTGTAATCGTTCCTGGCTCTAAATCATGCCTTAGTCTTCACGTGAAATGTAGAATGTCCAAACTTGATCGCCCACACTTTATAGCAAGCTGTCCAATCAACTGGTGTACACCCTAGCCTGGAGCTAGAAACGGTTCGGGTGAAAGCTTTTCAACATCTTCTTAACTCATCCTAAAGCGACACCTTAAAAAGCTCCATAACTTTCCCTAACTTTCTGTTATCGCGTCATTCGGGCAGCGCGAATACAGTAAAGGAGTGATGAGAAACGAACGAGAGCGAACGGCTCAAACTCCTCTCAATCCAGGCTTCAAACCCCGTTAAAGCGTTTTTGCTCAGCGCAGTTTTGAATCTGCAACAGGCAATTTCCCGCTAGAATCCACTGCAACTTGCAGGATATCTCTAGCCAGGGTCATTTGTTCTGCTGGCTCATCACAGAATCGTTCGCATTCCATGTACAACGTCATTCACCAAATCATTCACGCTAGCATTCATTAAGGAGAAACATCATGGTTTACATCAATATCGACGGCAACGATCAAAACAATGTAATTCCTGTTTCGCTAAACGATACCAGAAACTATCAACTCAGCGGTTACGCAGGCAACGACAAACTGGTAGGTGGCGCGGGTCATGACAAACTACTGGGCGGCAAAGGCAATGACACGATGTTTGGCAGTGGCGGCAATGACATTATGATTGGCTTCGGCGGGACAGGCGATCGGGTGCCAGACGCGGAGTTTGACCAGATGACAGGCGGACAAGGCGGCGACCTGTTTGACCTGAGAGATGCGATTGGTGCTCCAGGATATGTCGGCGGTGGTGATACGTTGAATCCATCCCAATCGAGCGGATTTGCAGTAATTACGGATTTCAAACCAAGCGAAGGCGATCGGATTCAGCTTGCAGAATTTCCCGCTCACTATGCCCTGCGCTCGGTCGAATGGGGACAGGAATTTGGCAACGCCGATAATGCAACCACTGAGGACGTGGCACTGGTGTATATCGGTCGCGAGCAAGACCAAAACGATGTGGTAGCGGTGTTGCAGGATGTTTCTACCCAGTTTGCCAAAAACCCCGCTGGCTTCCTCAATAATCCTGATGTGTTTGTCTTTGATCCCAAATACGTCCATCCCCAGCCCGGTGTGATCCCTCTACCTCCCCATTCCGGACATCCGGGTCTACAGCCGAATCCGGGACTTCCAAATGTGGGACAGCCCGGTCCACAGCCGAATCCGGGACTTCCCAATCCGGGACTTCCGCCGATCGAGCCGCCCAATCTTATTACCGGAACCCGACGCGCCGATCGTCTGCAAGGCACAGAGCGAAACGACATCATTCTGGGCTTGGCTCAAAAAGACAGACTGACGGGAAATGGTGGAAATGATTCTCTGATTGGTGGAGCCAGCAAGGATCTGCTCAGCGGTGGTCTGGGTGCTGACCGATTTCTTTACGCCAACGCGAAAGACGGCGGTGATCGCATTCAAGACTTCTCCCGCCAGGACGGCGATCGATTGGCATTCACCTCTGGTAACTTTGGTCGGTTGAACGTGGGTGATTTAAGTGCAGATGCGTTCGTGGTCGGCAAAGCAGCAAAAGATAGCGGCGATCGGTTCATCTACAATCAGCGATCGGGCAAGCTGTTCTACGACGCAGACGGTACAGGCAGCCGAGGACAGGTCGAGATTGCCACGCTGGGTAACAAACCGACTCTGGCAGCCAGTGACATTCTGATTGTGGCTTCGCCCTTCTAGATTGGTTCTTCTCTATCCCATCCGCCAATAACCAGGACAGAGGTTTCAAAAGAGCCTCTGTTTTCGTCTGTTTTCGTCCTATATCTGTTATCTGTTCTGTAGCCATCACTATCAGCAACAGCAAAGCCGATCGTCACAGTAAAATTAGCCCCAGGCGCGTTCCTGCGATCACTGCTTCGGTGCGGCTGGAGACCTGAAGTTTAGAAAAGATCGAGCTGATGTGAAATTTGATTGTATGTTCGGATAAATGCAGACGACGCGCGATCGTTTTATTGCTCATGCCTTCTGCGATCATTTGCAGCACTTCCATTTCGCGAGGCGTTAGGGGGGCAGTGGCAGGTTGGGCAGGCAGGGGGGCGGGAAGGTCGGTCAGGGCAGGCTGAAGCTCGTCGCTGAAGTCAGGATGCAGCACGATCAAGCCTACCGCAACCGCTTCGATCGCCGCTGTGATTTCTCCTGAGCCGATCGCCTGCGGTAGAATTCCGCGTACATCCAGCCGCAGCAGTTCTCGCACGGTTTCGGGTTCTGCTTCGTCGAGCAGCACAATGATCTGGGGCGAAAGGGTTGCCTCAAATCCGGGTTCAAGTTTTAACTCGAACAAAGGCAGCAGTATTGCCATATCCTCATCTGACCCTTCGATCTCCAGCACAATCACCTCCGCCTGCCAGCGATCGATCTCCTGAAGCAGGGTATCTGGCTCCGCTGCCCCCACCACCGTAAAGCCTGATTGGGCAGAGAGCAAAGCGGTGAGTCCTGCTCGCACGATCGCTGAACGCGCCACCACCCCAACTCGAATCATGCTGCCTCCCGCCCCTCGGTCTTGCGATCGAGAATCAAGTTGCGCTGAAGCTGCCGATCACCCCGCAGAACCGTGACTTGCCACCGATCGCCCGGTTTCGCCAGTTTGAGCCAGTCCGCCAGATCGCGATGCTGAAGAAAGGGACGATCGTTAATTCCCAGAACGACATCGCCGATCAAAAGCTGCCCAGCCGCCGGACTGTTTGGCGTTAAATCCGTAATCACCCAGCCCCGAATCGGTTTCCTGCCCTGTGCTAGCACCACAGGCTGAAGCATTGCCCCCAGTCGCGGCTGCTCCGATTGGCTCGCCAGAAAGCGATCGATCGCCTCGGTCGAGATGGCAAAGGCGCGTCCGTCTACGATCATGCTGTTGATGCCAAGCACCTGTCCTGCCAGAGTTGCCAGAGGGCCGCCCGAATAGCCCGGAGCCAAGCGCACATCGGCTTGAATCCAGGGAGACGCGGACTGAGGCGGTGCAACAGTGTGAATTATGCCCAGGTTAACTGCATTGTGAAGTCCTGCCGGATTGCCCACGGCGATGACCATTTCACCAACCCGCAGATTAAGCGAGGGAGCGATCGTTGCTTCGGGTAAATTTCGGGCATTCACCACCAGAGCTGCTAAATCGAGCGACTCATCTTTGCGAATCACTCTGGCTTCGAGCTGACGATTTCCGATCAGGGCGATGATTGCCCGACCACGCACCACATGAGCATTGGTGAGAATCAGTCCATCCGCATTCCAGATCACGCCCGACCCCATGCTGCCGCGACCCGACTGAAGTTGAACTGTGCTTTGCTGAAGCCGCTGAATTACATCTGTAAGCTGAGTATCAAATTCTGCAGCCCGTTCCAAATTAAAAAAACTGTTCATCAGCCTGCCCTCCGGGGACGCTCACCCACCAGAATCGTCAAAGAAATCAACTGTCCGCCCCGCACCATTTGCACGGTTAAAGGCTGTCCTACGCGCTCTGGGTCGAGCATTCGCTGAATGTCATCGATCGCCTCGATGCGCCGATGCGAAGCACTTTCCCCTTGGGGGTCATCATTCATTGCAACGATAATGTCGCCAATCAAAACGCCTGCCCGATCTGCCGGGCTGCCCGACTCCACACTGAGAATCAGGACGCCGCCGTTGCCCGCAAGCTGAAGCGACTGACAAAACGCCTCTGGAAGCTGAACAGGCTGCATCCCCACGCCCAAATAGCCGCGCACAATCCGCCCCTGGTTCACAAGCTGATTCACCACGCGATCGATCGTCGTCACCGGAATCGTCAATACCGAATGGCGCGGAGCCATCGTATTCATGCCCAGTATTTGCCCCTGAGTATTAATGAGCCCACTGCCCGAACCGCCCGGATACAGCATCACATCAGGACGAATCAACTGATCCACTTTGCCACCGTGCCACGTGCGCCATGCGCCGCCGATCGCGCTCACAATTCCCATGCTGGCAGTAATGCCTGTTTCCAGCGATCGTCCCACCGCGACGGTAAGATGTCCCACCCGAAGCTGCGCCGGATCGCCCAGGTTTGCCGCAGGTAAAGTCACGCTGTCGGGCAATCGCAGCACTGCCAGATCGATCGCCGAGTCGCGTCCAATCAACGTTGCAGTTACCGTTCCGTCTGCGAGCGTCAGCGTTACCGCATCATCCTGCTTGAGCGCATGATCCGTGGTAACAACAATGCCCGATCGCCAGTGAATACCGCTCGCACTGCCCCGCCGTCCTGCCTTTAAGCCAACGATCGAAGCGCCTGCTCGGGCGATCGAGTCTGCCAGAGTTTGAGAAAGTGCAGTCAGAGGACTAAAATCTTCGGTTGTCATCGCTGCCCTCCAGGAGCCTATTGCTTTACGGTCTTGCTTTACTCTCTACAATGCAGCAAAGACAAGCGACCCCGGATCAGCGAAATGGGGAGGAAGCGACCTGGAAAAATGGCTAGGGACTAATCAGAATGTTGACTCAGAACGTTGACTCGCAACCTGGATTTCCTGAATCAGCGATCGAGCTGCTGTTTCTTTAATCAATCGCTTGATCAAGCAATATTCAGTCAGAATGAGAACAATGTTGTATGACCCCTGCATCCTTGCCGGAAGAGCCAGAAGACAAATCGATCGCCTCAGCAGGGGAATGGCTTCGCATCGCCTCATTGACCTCGCCGCCCTGTAAGGACGAATTCCCCATCGCTCCCGTTCTTCCTGAAGCAATCCCTTCAGTCAATCTAGAATCTAACCCAGCCCTCGAACAAATCCTGCCGATCGAGATGCAGCCCCCCAGCCCGTATCGCGGTCAACCCCTGCAAGCTCCTTCGATCGCGCCACAACCAGAAGAGCAGGCGCATCAGTCATTTCGACCCAGCAGGTCAGCCCCTACAGCAAATTCCGCTTCTGCAACAAAACGCTTTTGGCTGCTGATGTTAGGAGCTGCAGTCGTTGCATTAGTCGTGGCGAGCGGGTTAAGGTCACAAAATTCCCCGTCGCGTCGTCCAATTCCCCCAACTCGAATTCCTCAAACCCTCTGGTGAGTAGGAAGAAAATAATCAATTCAGCCAATGATTCCCTAGGGTTAAGGAGAACAACACAGTGAGAGGACGCTTGAAAAGTCATTATGTGAAAAGTCATCATGATGACCGGAGCCGCCCCCCTAGCCTCCCAATTCTGGAGAATCTATTTGGCTTTAAGGAATTCAAAGTCCCTCAAAGTTGAGGAATTTAGGGGGCAATGTAGGCATGGGACACTTTTCAAACCGCCTCTTACGGCAGTTCCCTGAATGCCCAGGCAAGAAATCGCTCGGTGTAATACAAAGCAAGCTGATTACTCACGCCCTGAAAGACGGCATCAAAAGCGTGTTCTGCCCAGGGGATTTCTAGCCAAACCGCACGATTTCCCGATGCTTGCAGTTTTTCGTAGAGCTGCCGTCCAAACCGGGGCTGAACGAGGTGATCGCGCCCGCTATAAACCAGCAGTGACGGCGGCAAATTGGGCTGAATTTGATTTACTGGGGAAGCGGCTTGATACAGCTCCTGCAGTTGGTCTGGACTGCCTCCCAGAAACGATCGCAGCACCGCACGAGTGTCGATCGGGTCAGGAACCGGGGGTTTGTTGTAGCCTTCAAGCAGGTTTGTAGGACCGTAGTAGTCCACCACGGCTCGAATCGGTAACGGACTTTGCCCATAGGCTGCCATCAATGCCAGATGTGCCCCTGCCGATCGCCCTAGCAAGGCTACCCGCTGCCGATCAACTTCTAACGCTTCTGCCTGAGCCTGAATAAAAGACAGGGCAGTTTGAACATCTTCAAGCTGTGCCGGAAAGCGAAACTGGGGCGCATGACGGTAATCGATCGCCACCACGGTATAGCCCTGAGCTGCCATATAGCGGCTAAAGGTTTCGTCATTTGCAGGTGTGCCATTTTGCCATGCCCCGCCGTAGATAACGACGATCGTGGGATGCAGCCCCGCAGCAGCAGGACGATAAAGATTTAAGGTCAGCGTCACCTCCTCAACCTGAGCAAACGGAATGCCGCGATCGATTCGTACCGATGGCACAGCAATTCCCCGAAAGGCATCTGTCCAAACAAAAGGATGGGAGCGCAACCGTTGAGCGATCGGGGGCGTTGCAGTGAGAGCCGCTTTCCCTAATTGAGCCTCCATCTCCGCCGCAATCCGCGCATTGGCAGCCGGAAACTGAATCAGGGGCAGTAGACTGAGTGCCAGACCCAGCAGGCTACAGCCCAGCGCAACCCCAAAAATCCAGCTTGACTGAAGCCGCAGCACCACCAGCAGCAGAGCGATCGCATTGATCACAATCAGCCAAGGACTCACCTCTGGTGCACCAATTCCTAGCGGCAGCAGCGAAAAGGTGGGAGCCGGAACAACAATCCACAAACTGAGAAAACAGCCCACAATGCTCAAAATCCAGGGAAACCCTAGAGCGACCAGAAATGACCCCAACAGGGCTACCTTGCGTTTGAGCCCCTTGGCAGGCTGCGATCGATTGGTTGCGTTACGGTGAGCCATTGGCGAAGGTTTAAGAGCGAAGCGGCACAGGTCGAATACGAACAGTTCTCAGTCAGTGATAGTTTTCGATAGGTTTGGGGTGCAGCAGTCGGAAATGGGCAAAGGCGTGTTCGGTTTCCTGATAGCCGTCTCGCGAAACAGCCTGGTTAAATCCGTCATGCCCAGCTTTGGAGTTGAATCAGTCCATGAATTCTCTGAAAAAGATAAATCGGCTTATTCTATAGGATAATGCCCACCCGCTCCAATCATATTCTCAGTCCGCCCATTTCACAGAAATCCGCCCATTTGACAGAAAAGGGACACAGCAAGCCATGTCCCCGTGATCATTCACCTTTGATTGGTTAAGCCGGTCATTTCCCTCGGGCAAATCCAGCTCGACGCACGATCGCATCTGCCGTTACCGCCAGCACCAGCACTGCGCCCTGCACAATGTTTTTCACGCCCTGTTCCTGGTTCAGCAAGTCCAGACCGTTATCCAGACTGCCAATCACCAGCGCGCCCAAAATCACTGCCCAAACCGAACCTCGTCCACCAAAAAGGCTGACACCACCGATCACGGCTGCGGCGATCGCATTCAGCAGGAGAGTCGAGCTAATTTGCGTGGCAACAGCGGTACTGCGCGAAGTCATCATTACTCCGGCAAAGGCTGCTAGCGTCGAAGCCAGCACAAACACCGTCATTTTCATCCGCACTACGTTAATGCCTGCGCGACGAGCCGCTTCTGCGTTACCGCCGACTGCGTACAAATGGCGACCAAAGGGAGTCTTCTTCAGAATTAGCCAGGCAATGACTACCAGAGCGAGGGCAATCATCACCGCCTGAGGCACACCCTGATAAGCCTGGAACAGGAACACCACAATCAGAACAACTGCGGTTGCCGCCACAAGCTGAAGCACTGTTTGAGTTAAATGCTGCACCGGAAGTCCGGCAGATTTGCGTTGCTTCTGGTTGTACCATAGGCCTGCTGCATAAAGTGCCAAACCGAGCAGTGGCAATCCCCAGCTAAGAGCAGGCGGCAGATAGGTAGGAGCCAGAGAACGAATCACTGGATCACGCACCACCAGCGTTGTTTGTGGTCCCATCACTACCAGTAGCAGTCCGGCGTAGCCGATCGATCCAGCCAGGGTGACGATAAACGACGGAACACGCAATACCGCGACAAAAAATCCGTTAATGAGTCCAATGATCGCGCCTGCTAACAACGCCACCAGAATCGCCGCCCAGGGATTCCAGTTTTGATACACTGAAACCGTTGCCATAATTGCAGCACAGGCTTGGGCAACTGAGGCTAAACTCAAGTCAATTTCGCCCAGCAGCAGCACCAGCACGGCAGCAACGCTGAGAATGCTAATGGCAACAATTTGCTGCGTTAAATTTGACAGGTTTCTTGCCTGAAAGAAAACCCCGCTTGTAGCAACCTGGAAGTAAATAGTGATGAGTGCCAGGGTGATAATGACAGGAATGAAACCCAGATCGCCCTGCATCAACGATCGCAAATTGAACCGGGCACGCTGCGAAGAGGCTGGCGCTGCACCCGGTTGACGAACCAGAGACTGATTCTGACCACCCTTTTGAGGATTGGGATCTAAGCTTGTCATAATTAATTTATGAATGTTTGTGGAGAGTCATAATGCCTGTGAATTCCGTGAGTGAAGCTGAGTCTAGACTCCAGTAACATCGGTTTCGGTGACGGCTGCCGCATCTGCTCCGGTAATTGCCGCAACGACCGCTTCCCGATTCACATTTTGGGTTTCAAACGTTCGCACCCGCTGTCCTAACCGCATCACGACAATGCGATCGGTGACTTCAAACACATCGTGCAGGTTGTGGGAAATCACGACAACCGCCTGACCTTGCTGCTTCAGCCGATGGATCATGTTCAACACCTGTCGAGTTTGCGCTACACCGAGCGCAGCCGTTGGTTCGTCCAGCAACACAACTTTGGGCTGACGCAAAATGGTTTTTGCAACTGCCACACATTGCCGCTGTCCACCCGATAGCCCTGCTACAGTCGATCGCACCGAAGGAATTTTCACATCTAGCGTTCGCAAGACATCGATCGTCCTGCGCTCCATTTCTGCCTCGTCCAGCACTTTCAGCACACCCGGAATCAGCGTTCGATGTGCCTCGCGACCCAGCCACAGGTTTGCCACCACATCCAGGTTGTCGCAGAGTGCTAGGTCTTGATAAACCGTTTCAATGCCCAGTCGCGTTGCATCCTGCGGACCCTGAATCGTTACAGGCTGGTTATCAATCAGAACTTCGCCCTCGTCAGGAATGTATGCCCCTGACATGGTTTTAATCAGCGTTGATTTTCCGGCTCCGTTGTCGCCCACCAGTCCGACGACTTCTCCATCAAAAACTTCAAAATCGACGTGCTTGAGAGCCTGCACCCCGCCGAAGGATTTGCTGATATTTCTAAGCTGGAGCCGAGGAATGCCGTTGGTCGGCTGAACGTTAGGTCGCACCGAAAAAGAAGTGTCTGTCATGAGTTTTTCTTAAAGAGATGAGTGAGAGAGAGAATTGAGCGGTCGGGTGAGGGTGATAAGGCTCTAGAAGATCCCCCTAGCCCCCTTCAAAGAGAGAATTCGATCGTTCACCATTCCTCTTCAAAAGGGGGATTCCGGGAAATCTCAGGCACTCTGTCACACACCCAAAACCATCTGGAACTCCTTCTTAGTACAGGCTTAGTTACAGAAGCCCGTGTTGTCCTCAGACAGACCGCTACAAATTTGCTCCTTAGTCAAGTAGCCATCTTTAACCACCGTAGACTCGACGTTGTTCTTGTCTACAGCGATCGGCGTTTCCAGCACCGAAGGAATTTGTCCGCCGCCCTTTATTTCAGTTTGGCCGTTGACCTGCGAACTCACATCTTCGCCATTACTCAAAGCTGCAACCAGTCTTGCGGTCGCTTTTGCCTCTTGAGCAATTGGCTTATAAATTGTCATCGTCTGGTCGCCCGTGAGAATGTTTTGAATTCCCGTTGCGGTGGCATCCTGCCCGGTAACTAGCACTTTGCCGTTTAACTTTTGGGTACGCAGCGCAGCAATTACGGTGTTCGCCATGCCGTCATTAGCAACGTAAGCGATATCCACGTCATTGCCTTCCTTGGTCAGCACACCTTCCATGAGCGATTGCGCTCTGGCGTTGTCCCAGTTAGGCGTGTATTGGTCAAACACCAGGTTCAGGTCGCCGCTATCGATCAGAGGTTGCAATGCCTTGAGTGCGCCTTTGCGGAACAGCAGCGCGTTGTTGTCGGTTTGGGAACCGTTGATCATCACCAGCGTGGCTCCCTTTTGCAGATTCAAATTGCCTGCTTTGTACTGATCGACAATGTACTGTCCTTGAAGTTCGCCAACACGCTCGTTATCAAACGAAACGTAGAAGGCAGTATCCGGGTCTTGAATCAGACGATCGTAGGCAATTACCGGAACACCGCTTGCTTTTGCCTGCTGCACGATCACCGATGCCTGGTCGCTGTCGTTGGGGTCAACTACAAGAATACAGGCTCCTTTCGTCAGAGCTGCTTCTGCCTGGTTTTGCTGCGTGGTTGCGTTGTTGTTCGCGTTGGCATACTGAATCGTTACGTCCGGAATGGCTGCCTTAATTTCTCGCTCTAGCAGGGGACGATCGTATGCTTCGTAACGGGCGGAAGAATCAGATTCTGGCAGCAAAACTCCGACGTTCTTACAGCCCTTTGCAGCAGCAAACTCCGTATTCGCTGTATTGGCTCCACCCGCCGCTTCGGTATTTGATGCTGAGTTGCCTGCGTTGGGATTGTTACCGCTACAGGCTGCTAGCACGAGTATCCCCGCGATCGGCAACCAGCGGCGCATTGCTTTCGTCAACTGAAACATGGTCTAAAATCCCTCAGTGTCGATAGTAATAAATGAAAGATTGACAGGATTAACAGTGCAGATGTCTCAAAAGCGACAAGCTAGCCTAATGATTAAGGCTTAGTCACGGCAAACATCGACTCGATCGCAAATTCACTGCGTTGTATAAGCGCTTTCCGCACTGTTTTTCCACAAATTGCCAGCTCAGGCTTTTGGATTTAAACAAGATGAAGTGATGCTAAAAGCTGAAGGTGCTCAGTCGAAGCAACGCTTCTTAAACGTAGAATTACACTGCGCGTTTTAATCAGTATCTAAGATGGCTTTGTGGATAGCCATCCCTTGTAGGTCAGCCAAAAGCCTTTTGTAATGGCTTAGTTCTAATCTTGTTAAATTCTGCGCTTTCGATCGCTTCATAACCTGTTTAGGCATCAGCGAGACTCAGGCTTTCTCCCAAAGTTCAGCAGCGATTGAATTTAGGAGAACTGATCCTTCAACGGCTCTTATTTTGTGAAAGAATTATTTCGTTTTTCTCCTTTTACTTCTCCTCCTTTATTAGATAAATCATTAGACTCACCAGTCGTTTTAATCAGATTAACGCTGGGTTATCCTATTTATTTTTACAAGTTCAAAAATGAACTGTTCATAAATGCAATAAAATGTAATGCAAGTTTCAAGAAAAAGTAAAACGGATAGCAGAATGAAAGTTGTTTTTCTGTTTTGTAGTTTAAGCAACAAAATAATATCCACCGGATGGCGGATTTCGAGTAATTTTTTAATAATGTCTTAAAGCTTTGAAGCGCCTGTTTGAGAAGTGATAGTAATTACCCAAACTGCCCTGCCTTGCACTCCAATCCTAAAGAGAACCTCGCTCGCTTCAAGGTTCTCAATCTTGCTATTGTCGCTTTGACCCTAGCGGAAATTGCATTGAAGATCAGGATAAAATCATCCACCTGTAGGGGCCATCGATCGGGTGAATTACAACGCTATAGAATCTGCTGTAACTTTGTCCGGTGCAGTAACACTGGCAAGGTTAAGCGTGTCCTGTTCACTCAATTCGGGCTCAGCCGTTTGCAGATGCAGTTCTAGCAGTGTCAGGTTACGAATGTTGGATTTATAAAAAGCATCAAACAAATCGCCAATCAGAGGAACTGAACCTAAAATTGCTTCTAACCCTACGTTAAAAATCATCCAGCCTAAGACCGATCGCGGTAAACCGAAGCGAGCCGCCATCAAAATAATATAGGCAGAAATTCCGGTATCGACCGCATCTCCTAATCCCGGAATTAAGCCAATGATCGGGTCCCAGCCGACTCGAAATGGAGTACCCGGAATCCGAAACGCAGTGTCCATTAAGCGGCTAAATTTACGAATGCGATTGAGCGTAGCAAGACGTTCAGCCGTGTTCATTTCTATCTTGTTCATTCTTTTAATTGATCAATTAAATTGTTCAATGAATTATTTAATCATGAAGCTCTGCACCAGAAATGTCGTCTGCCTGAAGATAAAAGCTATTGATTCAAAAATCAGCTTCTTGTAGGAGTAGTGCTTGAACTGCCCCCCTAGCCCCCAATTCTGGAGAAACTGAGCGAATCACAGTCACATTCCAAGTCCCTCATAATTGGGGGACATGGTTGGGGACATAATTGGGGAATTTAGGGGGCGATGCAGAATTTCTAAAACTGCTGAAATCTCTTCTCAGTCAACTTGATTGACCTGCCTATGAAGACTATGAAGAAGTTTTCGATTGATTGCGATCGAGTAACACCTGCACTGCGGTCATTGCTTCAGGAAGCGACAGCACTACCGAAGCCGCAGAGCAAAGTGTTGCTACCTGGCAATAGGCGCAGAATGCTTTGTTTTCGCTCCATTCTTCGCGGGCGAGTTCCAGGGAAGCCACTGTGTCAATCATCGTTTTAGCAGACATAGCGATCGGTAAAAGGGGATTTTGCTGTGCCCGATTCGCGCCGCCTGCACCCGCCAGCCAGCCTGTAATGGCGTAGTTTGCCAGCATCATAAAGCCATCAGCGGTTTGGAGCCGACTGTAGGCATACTCAGACGCATCAACGCGATCGGAATCAAATCCTGGCAGAGGTGGATCGGGCAGTCCTTTCAAAATTCCGGTCTGATACATCGAGACGATTTGCGCCATCGTTGATCCGATCATCGACAAACCGATAATCCAACGTCGTCGCACCATATCAGGATGGTCACTCGTCCGCATTTCTTCGCTCAGTTGAGTCGGGCTAAGTTCAGTAATATTCATGTCGTTCGCTAGGTCTGCAAAGGGTAAAAAGATGAAGTTTTTTGAAATCCATGCTTCCTTCTAAGCTAAAAAGTTGCAGTCCTGATGCCCTCTCTCAATTGAATGAGAATGTTAAGCGAGAGGAATGAACGAAAGGAATGAACGAGAACCGTGAACGAGAATGCTGAATAAGAATGAAACGCAAACGAGAATCACAATTCATTCACAATTCATATAAAAAACCCCCGCTCATAAAACTTTGAACGAGGGTCGTTGATGCACAGCGAAAAAGAAAGCTGAAGAAAGCAAATCCCTTATTCGTTGCGACTGTTGTATCCGATAACAGCAACTTTATGACGATAAATTAGCTCTGCGCCATACCAACCAGTTATTGCTATCGCGCCTGCCACAATCGTCGAAATCAAAAGTCCGATCGGCACAATCACATTTGCATAGTTGCCGCCCAGCCGGATCAGCCAGTTCACCAGTGTTAATGACAGCAAGACAATATTGCCAATCATGTGAATCCAGCCTGCCCGACGTTTACGAACTCGGTTGATTCGCAAAAAGTCAGACATTCCGGTTACAGCAGCCACAATGCCGCTAATAAAGCCTGCTCCAATTAACCAGATTGAAGCCCTTGCCCAGAATTCATCTCCGGTAAGCAAAAAGCCCACATCGGTTGCAAATGCGGCAGACAGAAGTCCGATCGGAAAAGTCACCAGAAGCGGGTGAAGCGGATGCCCTGCAATTGCAACAGTGCTGACAATGCCACTATCGCGATATTCGCTTTCATGACTTTCGATTACAGGGGGAATATCAGGAGTTTGGGTCATAGATGTTTCCTTGCAGGTAGCGTCCAGATGCCAGCAAGCGGCAGGATGATGTTTTGCTATTAATCTAGGCGGCTAGAGAAATATAAACGTCTTTCCGAGGATATAGTTTGCCGCAGGACAGCCCGGCGCGAGTTTGCCATCAGGCAGAAGGAAACTCCTCGATCGTTGTCGTGGTGTTGAGGGTAAGCCGATCGGAATCCATATCAAGTCGTTGCAGCGTCAGCGACATTCCCTGGAGATTGAAGTTTCGCAGATCGAGAAACTCCATCATGGTATTACAGAGAGCATCCATGATTTCTGGGCTAAGTCCTTCTGCTTCAGTCGATAGAATATCCAGGCCAATGCGCTGTCCCTGCTCCTGCACTCTGGGAGTTGCGTTTGCTTTGAAGTGATGAGTTTCGTTGGTTTCCTTCAGCAAAACATCTGCTTCCAGCTCTAGCTTTTGGGCATCCAGCAAGTCAATTTTCGCGTTCGTGATATCAACTAAAACGGGCTGACCATTAACCTGAACGGTCACATTCTGTAGCTTTTCTCGCAGAAAATCTGAACTAAATGCCCGATTCAGATCATCCTCGTGCAGCACAAATCTTGCATTGGCATCAGCGGGCTGAGTCAGCTCAATCTTGCCAAACAAAGCACTGCCGGGATTGATGGCGATCGATCCAGTTCTGACCTCAAACGATTCCATCCTCAAGTCTTGATTCATCACTGCCCCTTCTCCGGCAACCGTGACAGAATCTACCTTGCCCTGCATCAGCTGAAACGGATTCGTCCGAATCTGCACATCCAGGTTTTCAACTTCATCAAGCTGACTCGTAATTCCCATTTCTGCGACTTTACTAAGAGCCTGTTCGCCCAAATCCGGTTCACCAATCATATTATTTTCCTTTCGTTCGAATGCAATTTTTTGCTTGACTTGCTGTAGCTAATTTATTGGGAATCAAAGCATGAGTAAATCTACATAGCAGTAGAACCCCGCTCGATTTGATCCCTGCCCTGAGAAAGACTTACCGTTCAACTAAAACTGCATTCTTTGTCGGACGAACCCGCATTCCGCGAGCATTACTATAGGCCTTGATAAACTCTGCACCAATTAATAAAATTTGCACAGAATAAAAGATCCAAATGAGAACGATCGCCAACGAAGCAGCTGCTCCATAGGAAGATGTAATGCTGCTGCTGCCTAAATAGGAACCTAGCAGAAACTTACCTAGGTTAAATAAAAGCGCAGTCACAATCGAACCAACCCATAGCGCCCGCGACGGAACTTTGACATCCGGAAGAACTTTGTAAATTAAAGCAAAAAGAACCGTAATGACGCCAAATGAGAGCAGGAAGTTAACCACGCGCCCCAGGAACGATAAAGTTGGGAAAAAGTGACTGATGTAGGCGCTAATTCCCGCCAAAACTGCGCTTAGCACCAGCGACACTAGCAGCAGGAATCCAATCACCAGAATCATCGCAAACGAGAGAAACCGATCGTGAATAAAATCCTTAATTCCAGCTCCTGGACGTGGCTCGACATGCCAGATCGTATTCAAGGCTTCCTGAAGCTGACCGAATACGCCAGATGCTCCCAGCAGCAGCGTGACAAGGCTGGCGATCGTCGCAAATACTCCGCCCGATCCGGCTCGATAGGCGTTTTGCAGCATTGCTTGAATCGCTTCTGCACCCTGCTGCCCAACTAACCCCTGAATCTGTCCAACAATTTCTCCGCGTACTGCTTCCTGCCCAAACACGGCTCCTGCGATCGCAATTACCAGCACCAGCAAAGGCGCAAGTGAAAACGTTGTATAGTACGCCAGTGCCGCTGCTAGAACTGCAACTTTATCTTTCTGCCATCCCAGTGCTGTCTCTTTGAGTATTCTCCCAACTGTCTTTAGCTTCATAAGCAGCAGCGTTTATGCTTGTATCGTTAAATGTTAATCCTTATTAAGCAATACCTTTGCTAATTTCGCCTCCTTCATCGGAGAGCTTAAGCATCATTCCGAATAAGTAACTTGTTTAAGAGTCACTGCTAATTCTGAAGCGAAGCCTACTCCCTCGGACGGACGATCGCAACTTTTAATCCTGTTAGGGTACGAATATTCGCCTTAAGTCATATAAAAATGAATTTATGTTTTCTGGTGAAAGCAATTCTTATTTCAACTTTGATCTAGATCAGGCATCCACAGATTCTACCCAGGTTCACTTCGTCGCGCTTCGTTCGGATGAGCCTGCATCAAAGACAAAGATTCAGCAAATTACAGAGCAGAAAGAATCGGTAAGCCATCCTGCGGTCAAGCCAATCGATTCCTTTGGTTCAAATCTAGTCTGGCTATTGCCGCTCTGGGGAGCAATTGTCTGGCTGCTGCTGCTTTGCACGGCTTCTGAAACCTGGAAATTGCTTCGCTCCAACGCCAACACTGCAAAACAGGATCAGCGGGTTCCTTGTAAAAACTGTCGCTTTTTCTCCAGCAATTTCTACCTGAAATGTGCAGTGCGCCCAGGCGATGCCCTCACCGATCGAGCGGTTGATTGCACCGATTTCTGCCAGAAATCCCTTACAGAAGAACCAAAGCCTCAAAGCAAGCACCGTATTGGACAGTAGCAATACCGTAGCAATCCAGTTCCTGCTAATGTGTTTCCCTGTAGGAATTTGAGGTTTGCAATGCAAGAAATTGCTGCAACAAGTTCATTGTTGCCCTATCCACCATTAAGCTTCCTTGAACTGCTGTTTCGCTTGGCGATTGCGCTGATTTTAGGGGCGATCGTCGGGATAGAGCGACAAATTCGTCACAAATCTGCTGGACTTCGCACTTATATGCTGGTGTCTCTGGGCACAGCGTTCCTGGTGCTGGTTCCGATTCAGGCGGGGGTGGCTCAAGAAAGCATCGAAGCTGTTAGCCGCTTGCTTCAGGGCATTATCACCGGGGTTGGCTTTATTGGCGGCGGCACAATTCTGCATCACGGTGGCAGAAACGGTTCAAAAGATGAGGTTCGCGCTCAGGGTCTCACTAGTGCCGCTGCCATCTGGGTCTGTTCGGGGCTAGGACTCGCCGCAGCTTTTGGACTCTGGCAGATGGGGCTAGTCGGGGCAGTTCTGACCTGGTTTATCCTGGATATTGTCAAGCGCATTGAGCCGCATATTGATCCCTGAGGAATGCCTGAGCAAGTTCTCCCACCATGGGGGGCAAGGGGCAATTCAGATGAAGTAGCCTGGCTTCTCCAGCATTCGAACTGCCCCTACGAGATTAATGGATCTAATCCAGGAAACGAAAATTTCCTTTTGTCCTTACTCGTCTCGCCCGTGAACCTGCGCTGGAGGACAGGTTGCTTCTACCGCCGTAAAAGGCTCCAGAATCTTGTAGCAGTGCATTGCTCCCTGAGGCACAACCCAAGAATTGCCCGCTTCCAGAATCACCATTTGCCCTTCGAGGTGCAGTTCTGCCCGACCTGCGATGACATAGCCCACAGTCTCATACTCACGGCTATATTCGCGGGTATCGCCTTCTCCGGGTTGCTCATTCTCCCAGAGACGCATCGATATTTTTTTGCCAGAAGCCAGATACTTCTGTCCCATTTCACCTTTTGGTGAAAATTCTGCATCGACTTTTTTCACTGTAGTATCAACCATTGATTTACTCCTGAATGTTTTTTGTTGGATCTCTGGTGTAACGATTGCCCGTGCCAAAGAATTGGGCTGTAAATGAACTTCTTCAATCGAGACAGTTCGCAAACTGCTCTGACCAAAAAGTTTCCAAAATGAAGATTAAGCTTCTTCTAACGCTTCCTCAGACTTTTCATTCACTCGATTGTTTAGGGGCGAACTCGATCGCAGTGCAGCATCTCCCAGCACGTCTTCAGGCGACCCTTGTTCGGGCTGATAGTCTGCGTCGGCGCTTTGCTGTCCCTGTAAACTCGGTTGCGTTTCTGATTGCGATTTACCTTGCTCCTTTGTCATATTGACCTCCTCAGCCAGATTAAATGGTTAATATCGAAAGATCGCCGCAACTGGGGCAGCATCGGGCACATCGTTAGGAGGCAGCGCGTAAACCATACCGCCATTTAAAATCGTTTGCACGGCTGCGGCATTGAGCAAATCTTCGTCTCCGGGCTGCCGCTCAGGGTGAATTTGCATCTCGTCGTTTTGCGGGTCAAATTTGCCCCAGGTCTGCACACCCACGGCTACAAAAAGCTGATCAACCCGTCCGTAATAGGCGGCTGAAACGGCTTCTTCAAGCTGAGTCGAGGTTTTTCCGGTGCTGGTAAGTTCGTGGTAGTGATCGATCGCCGCCTGTTTCTGCTGCATGTAGAAGGGTTCTACCATTGCCCAGGCTTTCTGGTGCAGGTCTTCAGGATTCACAACTCCGTCTTTGATCGGAATAATCTCAGTCTCTACTAAGTTTGCGTAGGTATTGGCTTCCCGATAGCTGGGCCGCAGGCGCTCGACTCCAGCCAGCACGAGCGGCGCACGCTGTCCGACCAAATACTTGTGCAGCCCAGCATCAACGGCATGGAAGAACTGTCCAAGTTCCATTTGCGGCTCGTCCTGGTCGGGGCTGCCCTGCCCGTGAAAGCTGCCTGCTTGGGGCATTGGGCTTGACGTGCCACCCTTTGAGGTGCTGATGCGGAACTGCCCTGTTTTGGCGGTGGGGTCGTATTGTAGGGCTTCGTCCAGGCTCGTGGGCAGATCTTCAAGCTGAATTTCACGAATGCTGTAGCGCGTTCCTTCAAAGAAATGAATCTCCTTCTCACTCAGCGTCAGCAGGAAAAACTTTCCGTCTCCGGTCAGCAGGGGCATGATCGGCTTCAGGTGAAAGCGCTCGCTCACGACGACTAATTCATTCAGCGCGATCGGCACTTTGTAGTAGCGCAAAAACCCGGGAGCAAGGAAAATGGCTAAGCCTTCGTTCTGGTTTTGCCAGAATTCTTCAATGTCGAGATCCCGCATCGGCTGCAAGAATTCCTCGATCTCGGTAGAGCGCATCTCGTAGTTTTCAAGCTGGGCTTCCGCCTGTCTCACCAGGTTTTTGAAGCGAATTCCGTTCTGCATGGTTTCAGAGCCCGCTCTTACCGTTGGTATGTACAGTGATACGCAAGGCTGCTCTGCTTGTTCAACCAGATTTTTTAATTCATCGATTGAAAGTAAACTCATAGTCTAATTCCTGTTCCTTTTCTGACTCAATTCATCCAGGTCAAATGAAAACTTGCTGAGAAATGATTGAGAACTTGCTGAAAACTCGCTGGGAACTTGCTAAAAATCAATTCCTGCTGCAATTCACGCTGCGGTTAGCGAATGAATGTAAAAGGACGATCGCTGATTTCACCAGGAGATATCACCTGGGTTAAAGCCGGAATCACTACCCTGCCAAAATCCTCGATAAATTCCTCCTGCTGAAGATTCACGTTATGCAACAAGAGTTCGTCAAATCCTAGCTCGACATCCTGTTGTAGCCAGTCAATCTGCTGCTGAAGGTCGGCTGAAATTCGCACAAACGGATCGAGCTCATCAGGCTGCACGAGTTCGCCCATTGCATCAAATTGATCGGGCGTTTTTAGCTCGGTCAGCACTTTGCTGTCAAAGATATTATTGCGCCACTGGTCATGCGCCTGATTGCGTGCTGTTTGCTCGTCTCTGGCATAAGACAATTGCACTTTCAGCAGCATCGGTTTTCCTTCCCCGCCATTGCTGCGAAACGCTTCGATCACCTGCTGCAATTTTTCCTTTGGCTGGGAAATTGTGATTAATCCGTCTGCCCAGCCTGCAAGCCATGCCGCAGTTTTGGGTGTGATAGCTGCCCCGATGACTTTTGGCGCAATTTCGGGACGAGAATAGAGCTTCGCTTCCTCCACGGTAACAAAGCCGCGATGAGTCACCCTTTCGCCGCGCCAGAGTGCCCGCATAATATCCACGCATTCCTTCAAACGCGTATTGCGATCGTCCTTTGGAATCCACTTATCCCCGGTAATGTACTCATTCATAAGCTGACCGCTGCCCACGGTAATCCAGAACCGCTCTGGAAACATTTCCGCCAGCGTCGCGGCAGCCTGAGCAATGATCGCCGGATGATATCGCTGTCCGGGCGCATTTACAACCCGATAAGCAAGCTTGGGCGTTGCCTGCATTGCCGCCCCTAGCCACGACCAAGCAAACCCGCTCTGTGCCTGACGTTCGCTCCAGGGTGTGAAATGATCCGACGACAAAGCCAGCTGAAAGCCCGCCTGCTCTGCCATCTGCACAAAGCGCAAGAGATCGCTGGGCTTAAACTGCTCGTGAGACGCGTGATAGCCAATTTTGACCATAGCTGGTGTAGATTGCAGGTGACTTCTTGCAAAGCTTTGGGCACTCATTCGCCCAACTGCCTATCCACACTGTCCCAAGTCGATCGCTTTTCTTCCTCTCTCCAGGTAGGTAAAAGTAAAAAAAGAAGCCTGCACTCCTGATCAGAAATTTCGATTTCCTCTGATTGCCGAGAGAAAGAGGCAGGCTAAAGAGGCTTTACAAGCGTACCCTGGCGGGAACTACACTCCCAATTGGCTGTTGTGTCGCTTACATTTATTGTTTCAGTTTTGCTGTTCCCGATTGGGCGTTGCTGAATCGGGATATGGACGGTGCAAATTTAGCTTCTGCATCGCTCTCTAAATCCCCCAATGCTGGGGGACTTTGAATTCTGGTTCCCCACAAAGTTAAGGGGCTAGGGGGGCGTATCATACGCTTATTCAGCAACGCCCCCGATTGCTCCTTTCACTTCACTTTCACTTTAATTGGAGTGTAAGCCATCTTGGAGTGTAAGCCACAATGGCTGTTTCTTTTAGCGCGTTAACTCTTTCAGCGCACCCTGCGTCATGGCCGCGATCGCCTGATCAGTCGCTTTGGGCAAATGATAATACTTGCCGCCTGCCTGCTTCGCCAACTCTTTCGCAAATCCAGTGGAGACAAATTTATTCTCGGTATCAATCACCAAAAGCTGAATGCCTAGAGCGCGAATCTTACCCGCAATCCCCAGCAGTTCGGCTTTAATGTCTGGCTTTTCACCCTCTTCGATCGGTTCACCCAGCGATCGAGCTAAGGGAATATTGCCGCGACCGTCGGTAATTGCCACTAGCACCACCTGACCAATATCGCCAGACTGCCTCGCGTTTACGCCGACCCGCACTGCCTGAGTCAGCCCGTGAGCCAGAGGAGATCCGCCGCCACAGGGCATTTTCTCTAATCGCCGCTTTGCAGAGGTGATCGATCGCGTCGGAGGCAGCAGCACTTCTGCCTGTTCGCCCCGGAAGGGAATCAGCGCGACCTGATCGCGGTTTTGGTATGCCTCGGTCAGCAGGCGCATCACGGCTCCTTTTGCAGAGTTCATCCGGTTCAGTGCCATCGAGCCGGAGGCATCCACCACGAACACAATGAGCGCACCCGCTTTCCGCGCCAGTCGTTTTGCCCGCACGTCGCCCTGTTCCACGAAAACTCGCTTGCGGCTGGAATGAGCTGCTCCACTGCCAGAATTACGGCTTTGCTCAAATCGCTGTCGTCTTGCCTTTTGGTAAGGAGCCGCCGATCGCAGCGTGGCATCCACCGCAATCCGGCGTACCTGTCCTCTGGGCAGAATTGGCTTAATATAGCGTCCGCGATCGTCCGAGAAAATAATGCTGCGCGATCCAGATTTACCGCGTCGCTGCGCCATTTGGGCGAAGTACAGCACCGAGTCATCCAGAATCACGCCTTCCGGGTCAAACACAAACTCCTCCGGGACGCTGGGCGGCTCTTGCTCCGGCTCGTTGTCTTCTTCGGTTTCCTCTTCTTCGTCTTCATCCTGCTCCTGGTCTGACTGGTCTTCAGGCGGTGCAGGCGGTGGCGGGGGTGGCGGAGCTTGCTGCTGTTCTTCGGGGGGTGTTTGAACGATCGTGGCGCGGGGCACAATGACCAGTTCGACCGCTTTTCGCAGATCTTCGGCGTTTACATCGGTGCGTCCGTCAAGGGCAGCATGAGCTTTCGCAACGCGCAGGGCAAATAGTTCTGCCCGATGCCCCTGTACCCCACCGCGCACCGCCTCCGCTACCAAATAGGCAATTTGCTCTCTGGTAATTCGCACATCTTTCAGCCATTCTCGCGCCAGGATAATCTGCGTTTTTAAGTTATCGACTTCCTCGGCATACTGCTCCAGAAAAGCCTGCGGCGAATCGGCAAATTCCGTTGCCTGATCTACTGCCATCACCCGCTCGTCTAAGCCCAAGACAGCATCCGCAGACAGGGAAATCGCAATGCGATCGAGCAAATGTTCCCGCAGTTCACCTTCTTCCGGGTTGTAAGTGGCAATTAACAGCGGCTGACAGGGATGCTGAAAGCTAATGCCTTCCCGCTCAATCTGGTTGCGTCCTTCACTCAGATTCGTCAGCAGCAGATTGACAATCTGGTCGTCCAGCAAATTAATCTCGTCTACATACATCACACCCCGATGCCCTTCTGCCAGCAGTCCGGGTTGAAACACGGTTTCACCGCGCTTGATCGACTGAGCCACATCCACCGACCCAATCAGCCGATCCTCCGTCACACCGAGCGGAATCTGCACAAACGGAGCGGGAATAATTTTTGTGGATAGCTTCGCCGCGCTGCCGTTGCTGCCTTCCCCGGTAAATCTCGATCGTGTATCGTCATCCCACTCTTCCGGGCGTTCTGGGTCACAGTTGCAGCAGGAACCTTCAATTACTTCGATCGGCGGCAGTAAAGCATGAACCGCTCGCGCCATGACCGATTTTGCGGTTCCCCGGCGTCCGGCAATCACAACACCGCCTAAATGAGGGTCGATCGCCGCCAGCAGCAAAGCAAGCTTAATGGCTTCCTGACCAACAACCGCCGTCAGGGGAAAAGTGGTGAGGCTAAGCGAATTGGCAACTGCAGGCATGGCTTCCTTGTTCACAAGTCCAGTTTCTCAGCATAGCAAGGAAGTCTGCCATTCTGGAGTGAATCTGAGAGGATGTTTGCAAAGCGATTATCTCTTCGGGAACTGTGAGGCGATCGCCATAATCTAAACCATCCCCAAGCAACAACCCCTAGGAAATCCAGTTCTTCTCCCAGTTTCAAAGTCCCTCGTTTCAAAGTCCCTCAAATTTGGGGGGATTTAGAGGGCAATGTAGACCCTAGAACCTCTGCCACTTCTCAAACCTTCTTTAAATCAGCGCAAGCTCTCCCACCACTTCCAGCCGCTTAAAATTGCCTAACGCCATGAAACTCTCGGTTAGCGTTTCGGCGATCGATGGGCTCAGCCAGCCCATTTGCCGCAGCAAATGAATTGCCACTGCATATTTCGCCCGCTTCGCGCCATCCATTACTTTGATTGCCAGCCCTAAACCTTCGCCGACTCGCGCCACACATTGAATGCCCTCTGCCCCTGCTTTGCTGACAAGCTCTCCCTCGGTCAGGCGCATGAGTTCGGTGTCAAACTGCCCCTCGCCTGCCACCATCAGCGGATGATGGGTCATCGCCCGAATAATTCGCTCCATGTCCAGGTTATCGCCAGAAGCAAGCTGAGCATAAAGCGTCGCCATTTGGCTGAGCTGCATAAAGTAGGTTGGTGCACCACAGTCGTCATGGGCTCCAATAAACTCATCCGGCGGCATTTTCAGTAAATCTGCAATTTTGCTTAGCATTAGCTGCTGTACTGGATGATTGCGCTGAGTATAGCCACCAAGCGGATAGCCCATCTGACGGCAAACTGCCAGCATTCCGGCGTGTTTCCCGGAGCAGTTGTGTTGAAGGGCACTGCGTTTCCCCGAAGGAATCGGGCACTGAAGCGCAGATGGCTCAATATCGGCTCGCCACAGAATGTTAAATGCCTGCCTTGCCTGCTCCACCGTGCCCTGATGAGAGCTGCAAATAATTGCCAGATCGCGATCGTCCAGCCCAAATCGATCGAGCGTTCCCGTTGTTGTCACTGCCAATGCCTGAAATGGCTTCAGAGCCGATCGCACAAAGGATGCCGTTTCTGCGTTTCCCGCTGCTGACAGCACCCGTCCGCGATGGTCTGCCACGACTGCCTGAACACGATGCACCGATTCCACAATGCCTTCGCGCAGTAGCCGCACTTCAATCTGAGCCGTCTGGGTGCGTTTTCCTCTTGTCATGCTATTCAGTCCGCTCGTAAAAACCCTATGGAATGTTCCAAAGAACAATTCCCCCTAAAAACAGTAGCGCAATTACGCTAAAGGTGCGCTTCAGTCGGGTCAGGATGGACTGGATCTGATACGTCACAATCAGTTGATCGCGCTGCTGAACCTCCTCCGGCTTCATCCAGACCTGCCCATCGTACCAGCCAGACTCCTCATAGAAAACCGTTGCCTGCGACAAGCGACTGCAGACGTAAATCCAGCCCAAATAAAGCCGCACCAGTGCCAAACTTGGCAGCACCATTGCCCCCAGTGCCCCACTCAAGCCAAAGTGGAACCAGTCTTTGCTGATCGGAAAGCTAGCCGCCGCCACCGGAGCCGATACTAGCCAGCTCAGCATCCAGAGGATAATCAGGGGCTTTATATAAGCCCATAAATCAAGCGTTGCCCAACCAAAAAACCAGGACTCTTTCAAATCCTGGTATTCATTAATGGGCTGCTGCTCCGCAGGCACAGGACAAACCGGAGAAGATCGCATGGCAGAGGATGACACAAGATAAGAAGCGGCTGTGTCTTTACTTTAACGAATCTCTAGTCAAGTAGATAAGGAAACGCGATCGGCGTGTCCCCAAAATGCTTCCAGGCTGTAAAACTCGCGCTCTTTCGGCAGGAAGATATGGGCAATCACATCGCCATAGTCCATCAGCACCCAGCTTCCCTCGCCAAAGCCTTCAACGCGCAGCGGCAGCTGCTGCCATTGAGTTTCAACTTTGTCCTCGATTGCACGAGCTATCGCACGCACCTGCACGTTAGAAAAGCCCGTCGCGATCACAAAATAATCTGCCACGTATGAAACGTCAGACACCTGGAGAACGGTAATATCGCCACCTTTACGATCGTCCATTGCTTCTGCAATCGTCATGGCAAGCTGACGGCTTTCGTTATCGCTGCGAGATTGGGGCGTACCGAGGCGAAAGTCTTCAGCCGGATCAGTGTGATTCGAGTCAGAGGATTGGTTTGCGTTGGTCTGAATTGGTGAAAAATTTGTCATTCAGAATTGAATACTCCTGATAAATTGGCAACGAAGTTAAGAGGGCTAACTCGATTGGACTGAGAATGATTGGGAAAGGTTGACCTGCGGTTTCTAGATGCCGAGAGTAACCTACCCCGAAGTGAGCAAAACGGAAGTGAACAGTGCGTAACAAAGGCTTTGTCAGCAGATTAGCGAAATTTACCGAAGCTGAAAATAGACCTACAGCAGAAGTTCATCCCGGAGCCGCAGCACAAACAAATCAAGAACCGACAGGCAGCGGCTTTGAGGCCTCCGTAAATTTTTGCTGCGATTTTGTTTGCTGGAGAAACCAGTTCCGCGTCAACAGGGCACGGGGATGAATTAAGCGCTGCGTTTGGATCAGGAATTGCACTGAGGCATCGCAATTAAGCCAAACCGCCTGAGCCAGATTTTGCTGAGCAACCTGACGCAGATGATTGAGCTCTAGTGTATCCCCCCGCCCCGGCTCCAGACTGTCTGCCAAATAGACAATGCAGCTCAGACTGTTCATGCCCGGGCTGCCCAGCGTATGGTTTGCAATTGCACCGAGAATTTCCGCATCCTGAACGCCAAATTCCTCTCTTGCCACGATCGCACCAATCTCTGCATGCAGCAGGTGAGGGTTGGCTTCATCAACCGGATCAAGTGGTAAACTTGCCCGTCGAGCTATTTCCAGCAGCCGAGCAGGTTTGAAATACTTTGCCAGGTCGTGCATCAATCCTGATAGAGCTGCTTTTTCGACATCAACCCGATGAACCCTTGCCAGGTCGATCGCCATCTGCTCCACGCGCAGAATATGCTCAATTCGGGATTTAGGCACGTTTTCTTTCAGCCAAGCCAGCACTTGCTGACGCAGAGATAGGGATTGTTTCATGCAGGGGCAGCGTTTCGTGAAACTGCTTTCGTCGCTTGATTTGAGTTATCCTTTGATACTCTTTAATGTTAACGCAGCGATCGAAAGTCCGCCCGCATTATTCTAGGGTCATAGGCTGTACAGATTGAGGTGTAACAGGGGAAATTGCTTGCGTTCTGGGAGTTGGGAACAGCAGGGCAGGAAAACGGACTTTCCATCCTGGCTTAGAAGAAGTCGTTACATCGTGGAACAGCGATTCATAGCGGCTGAGTGCTTTCTCGAAGGAGTAGTGCTGCATAGCGTAGTGTCTGCCCTGTTGCCCTAATGCAGTCGCTCTCTCACGATCGTCGTACAGCGTGAGAAGGGCATCTGCCATCAAGTTAGGTTCTTCAGGGGCAACGACAAGCCCGCCACCACTTTGCAAAATTGCTTTTGCTGCTGTTCCGGTCAGGGGTACAGAAGCGATGATCGGACGACCGCTTGCTAGCAGTACTTGAATCTTAGACGGCATATTGAACGAAACGACCTGCTGTTTTTGCACGACAAGTCCTACATCTGCTGCTGCCAGCATTTCTGGCAATTGCTCCCTTGGCTGAAACGGCAGCAGCAGCACATTTTTTGCACCATACTCATCGCAAACCTGACGCAGGTTCTGCAAAGCGCCAGGTTCTCCCACAATCACAAAAGTAATATCGGGTAAGTAAGACAACTGAGCGGCTGCCCGAATGACTGTTTCTAGTCCTTGGGTCAAGGCAATATTGCCGGAGTACATCACCACAAATTTGTCTTCTAATCCGTGAGTACGGCGAAACTCGTTTTGTTCCTTTGACAAAGGACGAATAAAGTTAACATCCACCCAGTTTGGAATGCAGCGAATTTTACTGGGATGAATGCCTTTATCCATTAAGTTCTCGGTAAATCCTTCCGTAATCACGCTGATCGTATGAGCAGTTCGGTAGGCAAATTTTTCAAGCTGCTCAAATACGCGAATTGCCAGTTTGTTTTTGATCAGTCCTACATGAACGGCAGCTTCAGGCAAAATGTCCTGCAAGTTGAGGACGATTGGACAGCCGTAGATAGCCCCTAACAACGCCGCCGACACCGACACTGGAAGCGGTGGAACCGTCAGCAGAATTACATCAGGTCGCCAACCGCGCAATGCCTGAAATAGACTGGTCACCACAAAGCTTCCATCCAGCAGCATTCGGGTCAATAAACCGGGCTTAGGACGAATCCAGACGGTGCTGCGCTGAATTTTAACTCCGTTGCGCTCCTCCGTAGTAAACCATTTGCCGCGATATTCTGGGTAGATTTGACGCTGCGGATAGTTCGGCATTCCAGTGACAACCCGTACTTCATGCCCCCGCTTGACCAGCCCTTCTGCCAACTCGGTCATCAGTGGTGCAATACCAATCGGCTCAGGATGATAGTTGTAGGAGTAAATCAAAATTCGCATTATTTGCCAAACTCCAGAATGAAGCACAAAAACCAAGCAAGCTGGGTGAACTCTTTTTCAAACTGCCAGCAATGACGCAACAAATTTGCCTAAGCAAAAACTGCCTAGATCTGCAAAATCTTTGAGTGCAATAAATTGGGGCTGATAAGCTCGACGAAATGAGAATCAGAAGGGGCTATGCTGACATCTCATCGTTGAAACTGAGCTGAATCGATTGATTTCTTTTCTAGATGTATTCGGTTGAGAAGTAATTTGGCTACCGTGTTCTCACGGCATTGGTTTTACTGCATAAAAGCAGGCTGGCAATCTGATAAATGTGTAAGCTCAACCAGACAGCCTCAGTTAATTTACGGAGGGTCAGCTAAAGCTTTAACTTCTAGAACAACCGCTTTTATGGAATTCTCCAATGAATTCTCACAGGTTTCGCATTGCTGATTCCTGCTCACGGGGGAAGACTTCAAAGCAACTGGAGTTTAGGACTGGGCAAAACGAAAATCTGATGAAACTCGCTATGCAAGAACTCTTTGAACTAAAGATCTGAATCCCGAAAAATCCTAACTATCATTCCACCCTTCAAGCAAGAAATACAGCAACGAATAGCCGATCGTTACCAAAAAAAGGAAAAAATTATCGGCTAGCTGAGGGTTTTTTACTCGATCGAAATAGATTTTGAATGATTGCCATTGCCCACAGACGTTGATTATTTAGCGATACGTTGTGCTTTTGTAAGTTATTGCTTTAACAGAGCTATGGTAATGTACTGCTCTAAATAGGAACAGTTTCTGCATTCGTACTGTCGATCAGTTTGAATATGAGAACTTAAAATAGAGCAGCTTTTTAAATTCAGTACTTTTTCTCGAACGGCTTCAACAGTACAGCCTTTTTCGATCTAGTTTAAAGACAACAGTAACAGCAGTGTGCGTACCGGTAAGTGGGCACCCGCTAAACCACAGGGGGAAGTAAACACCTCCAATTACCTGGTGGTATTTCAAGGCAACAAGGTGACGATCGATCTTGAAAAGACCCTGAACTATTTCGGGAGCAATTGGGATGCAATTAGCAGCGGAAACATCTTCTCGTTTTACATGAATGACAGGCTGATTCAGTCTTTTTCAACCGCAGATGTTAATCCTGTTGCCCTCGTGTTGCGCTGCTGAAACAAGGGAGAGGGCAACGACTTCGTTCACTTTTATTCCACGAGCAATGCTGATAACTTTAACAGGATTGTGATTAAGCAAAACGATGGTGGCGGCTTTGAGAGCGATAACCATAGCTTCCATGCAGGAACCGGTAAATTCGCTCCTACGCTTGTTCCTGAACCAAGCATTGTGCTCAGACTGGCAACAGTAGGCAGCACACTACGCTAAAGCGCAGAAATTCAAAGCACAATCCAGCATAAATCTGGAAAAACTCCAGCTATCTTAGCGATAGTCTTTAAGACATTCAAACGCCGCCTCACGAGATGAAGCGGCGTCTTTAGGTAGTTATGGAGGCTAGCCATTTGCCTAGTTTTTTCCGCCGGGAACCTTGCCTGCGGCATTGGCAACCGACATCTAAAGACTATTCAGAACTAGCATCTTCCAAAATGCGGATGGCGAGACTCGAACTCGCAAGGCAAAGCCACACGCCCCTCAAACGTGCGCGTATACCAATTCCGCCACATCCGCATGAGCTAATAGGGTGGATCGAGGTTGAGCTGTTTCCACTCCAAGAAATAAGCATACTCGATTTTGTGACTAATCTGCACTTTTTTTGAACGAAATTTGCTTTGCAGATTTTCAGATGCCTCCTGATTCTGTTAAAAGCTAAATTTGTCAAGATTTCCTCAATTCGGGAGAAATATCCTGCGCATGGGCATATTGAAGCTGGTTGTAAATTGGGTTAACCAGGGGCAATCGGATGCAGGACAAACAGCAGGGCAAGGCATGGACTTTTCGTTTTGCCAATAGAGCCAGACGGCCCTACGGTGATGGCAATCGTTTTACAGGTAGTCTGGCTAAACCCGATAAACGAGGCTTTACCCTGGTCGAGATGCTCATTGCGATTAGCATTGCTGGGATACTGGTTGCGATCGCTGCTCCAAGCTGGATTCAATGGCGCAATACACAGCGAATTACAGCAGCTCAAGATCAGGCACTGCAGGTGATGAGACAGGCTCAGCGGAGGGCAATGTCCTCGAAACTGGCGTGGCGGGTTAGCTTTCGAGAAGTGGATCGGGCGGCAGAGTGGGCAATTCATCCTGCAACAGCTACACCAACCGCCTCTCATTGGCAGCCCTTCCCAGCTGGTGTTCAGATTGACACGATGGAAACTACATTAGCGCGACGGGGTGGAGTCTATCGGGTCGAGTTCACTTATCAGGGGCATGTTAATCCTCCTTTGGGTCGTATTACGTTTATGGCAGCAGGAGGCAGCCGGGCGAAGCGGTGTGTGGTGGTCTCGACCATTTTAGGGACGATGCGAAAGGCGAGGGACAATCGGACCGCGGATCAGGGGGGACGGTATTGTTACTAGGAGAAGCAAAACTGAGCACGTCAGGTTAAGCAGTTGACGGAATGTTCAGTGGGAACTACTGAGGCTTGATCCCTGCATGACTTCTACTTTCAATCGCATCTTTAGATCATGATTTTTGTTTTGACTCTGATTTTGATGAATTAGGCGATCGCCCTTTTGTTTAGAGGAGCGATCGTTTTGCTAGAAGGGCCAGATTTATGCACAACGAATAGGCTGAGAGGATATTTGAGAAGTCATCATGATGGCTCGAACTACCTCCTGTCAGCCGATACCGAGGGAAACCTCGCTCACTTTAAGAGATTCAAAGTCTCCGAATGTTGACCGATTTAGGGGGCGATGTATGAAATTGAGCACTTTTTAAGCATTCTCTTAGATTTGTTTGATATTTATTTGATATTTAACTGATAATCTTCAAAGGTTAAGTAGCATTCTAAAAAGCAGTGAAGCATTTTGAGCTTACTGCCGTTTGTCAAGATAATTACATTTCGTTGTGGCCTACTATTGTTTCCTGATTAACCATTTTAGATTCAGCTTACTGTTCGGCTATCCCTACTTCATTGATCAGTTTTGGGCAAGCAAGGGGTCTTGGTTGTGTATCTGGCTTTGTTTATCCGATTCTTCTCTATCTTTAGAATGAGAGCCGAATCACTTCTGCGTACTTCTTAAGAATTTGCAGTAGTTCGTTTACATTTGCTCATGGTTTTCTGTTCAGGTTTTTGATCTGCATTTCTGTATTTCACCTAAAGTTAAGCCACGTTCTGGAAATGCCTTCTTAAGATAGAAGATAAAGGGCTGCCCGATCTGTTCATAGTGAAGGAGAAGTATTTCTCCCAATTTCGTTTTCCTTAATCTTCGTTAAAAGGAAAGAATATGGTTGATTTTGAGCAACCCTTAAATCTGGAACATGAATACTTGCTCGATCGGGACTGCACGACCCTTTCGCGTCATGTTCTTCAGCAGCTTCACAGTTTTTCAGCCGACGCGCAGGATTTGAGTGCGCTCATGAGCCGGATTGCCCTAGCAGGTAAGCTGATTGCTCGTCGCCTGACGCGGGCGGGACTGGTGGAGGATGCACTAGGGTTTACGGGACGCACGAATGTGCAGGGCGAATCCGTTAAAAAAATGGATGTATTCGCCAATCAGGTATTTATCTCGGTGTTTGAGCAAAGCGGACTGGTATGCCGTCTGGCTTCTGAAGAAATGGAGAAGCCGTATTACATTCCCGAAAACTGTCCGTTGGGACGCTACACGCTGCTCTATGACCCGATCGACGGTTCCTCAAATGTAGATATTAACTTGAACGTGGGATCGATCTTTTCGATTCGGCGACAGCAAGGCGAAGACCAGGACGGCACGGCGGCAGATTTGCTTCGGCATGGACACGACCAAATTGCCGCAGGCTATATCCTTTATGGTCCCAGTACAATGCTGGTTTACTCGATCGGTAAAGGAGTTCATGCCTTTACGCTTGATCCCAGCCTGGGCGAGTTCATTTTGTCGAGTGAGAATATCCAGATTCCTACCCATGGTCCGGTCTACAGCGTGAACGAAGGCAACTTCTGGCAGTGGAGCGAGCCGATTCGGGACTATATTCGCTATGTGCATCGGCATGAGGGTTACACTGCACGCTATAGCGGCGCGCTGGTGGGTGATATTCACCGAATTCTGTTTCAGGGCGGCGTGTTCCTATATCCGGGAACGGTGAAAAAGCCGGAAGGAAAACTGCGATTGCTTTATGAATCGGCTCCCTTGGCTTATCTGGTTGAACAGGCAGGAGGGAAAGCCAGTACCGGAACGCAGGACATTATGGACGTGATCCCCGATCACCTTCATACCCGAACGCCTTTGATTCTGGGTAGCCGAGAAGATGTGGAGCTGGTTGAGTCGTTTATCGCCGATCGTCGGAGGCAAACCGAGGAACAGACGGTCTTGACCTCGAAGGGTTGACTACAAAAGGCTGAGTCCAAAGGCTGATTCTGTTCATTTAAATTCACTTTTATCGTGTAGAGAGCAAGTAAGGAGCAAGACGAATGACAGGTGAGAATCATTTATTAGAGATCAAGCAGTACGGTCAGAGCATCTGGATGGATAACCTGACCCGGGACTTGGTTCGGTCTGGCGAACTGAAGCGGATGGTCGAAGAGCAGGGCATCTGTGGTATTACGTCTAACCCGGCAATTTTTGAGAAAGCGATCGTCGGGAATGCTATCTATGATGCAGACATCGAAGCGGGAGTGCGGGCAGGCAAATCGCTGCAAGAGATCTATGAATCTCTGATTTTTGACGATATTCGCAATGCCTGCGATATTCTCCATCCGGTTTACGAGCAGTCGGGTGGGCTAGATGGATATGTCAGTATTGAAGTACCGCCGATTATTGCTCACGATACCGAAGCGACGATTCAAGAAGCAAAGCGTTACTACGCTCAGATTGATCGTCCCAACGTGATGATCAAGATCCCCGGTACGGATGCGGGTCTGCCTGCGGTGAAAGCGGTCATTGCAGAAGGGATCAATGTCAATGTGACGCTGCTGTTCTCGGTGCAGAGCTATATTGCGACGGCGGAAGCATACGTTGCAGGCCTGGAAGCACGGGTTGCAAAGAATCAGCCGATCGACAAACTCTCGTCGGTGGCAAGCTTCTTCCTGAGCCGGATCGACAGCAACATCGATGCCCAGATCGACAAAAAGCTGCAGGGCATGGATCAGCTTCAAGTCCAGGCACGCCTGCTGGAAATCAAGGGCAAAGTGGCAATCGCCAATGCCAAAATTGCCTACCAGGAGTACAAGAAGATCGTGAACAGCGATCGCTGGAAGGCATTGGCTGAAAAGGGCGCCAACGTGCAGCGCCTTCTCTGGGCAAGCACGGGCACGAAGAACCCACAATACAGTGACGTGATGTATGTCGATGAGCTGGTTGGAAATGAAACGGTGAACACGCTGCCGCCTGCGACGATCGAAGCCTGCGCGGATCACTGCAACGTTGCCGATCGGATTGAAACAGGGGTCGAAGAAGCACACAACATTATCAACAGCCTCAAAGATCCTGACATCGACATCGATCTGGATGAAGCGATGGCAGATTTGCTGACCGACGGCATCGATAAGTTTGTGCAGCCGTTCCATTCGTTGATGGACTCCTTGCAGGAGAAAATCGATCGTTTGGCTCCGGTTGGCTAACGGTTCTAGGTCGCCGATCTGATCGCGTAATCCCTCTCCGAGCGTTTCTCCCCGGAGGGGGAAGAAAATTCGAAATTTTTATTAATCATTAACAAAAAGCGATCGATTAAAAATTTGTTGGAGATTGTTTGAAAAGGGATTCTTTGACTCGAATTGCCCACCCGATCCCCGATTCTGGGGAAACCTGGTTTTCTTATACCGTTCTCAAAGCTACGGTTCTCAAAGTCTCTCACCCTCAAAGTTTCTCACGATTAAGAATTAAGGAGGCAATACAGTACCTCTAAAACTCCTCAATCCTCTTTATTATTTATTAACCCACCCGTTGACCCCCATCCACTCACCCCTTCCCGAATTGTTCTATGGTCAATCTTCTTGAAAACCCCCTCCGCGTTGGGCTACAGCAAGACCGTATTCCTGAGCCACAAATTCTCGTAATCTTTGGGGCGTCGGGCGATTTAACTCAGCGCAAACTAATCCCGGCGCTTTATCAAATGAAGCTAGAGCGACGGCTTCCCCCAGAACTGACGATCGTAGGGGTGGCGCGTCGTGAGTGGAGCGACGACTATTTCCGCGAACAGATGCGCGAAGGTGTCGCGGAGTTTGGTGGCGGACTAGGACGCGAAGAAATCTGGAATGACTTTGCCAGAGGGTTATTTTACTGCTCTGGCGATATTGACAACCCCGACAGTTACCAAAAACTCAAGACGCTGCTGGCGGAACTAGACGAGAAGCGCGGCACCCGCGGTAATCGCGTTTTCTATCTGGCAGTAGCTCCCCGCTTTTTTGCTGAAGCGATCGAGCAGTTAGGTAAGGCAGAGATGATGCCCGATCCGCGCAAGCAGCGTTTGGTGATTGAGAAACCCTTTGGCAAAGATTTGACCTCAGCACAAACGCTGAATCAGGTGGTGCGTCGGACTTGCAACGAATCTCAGGTTTACCGGATTGACCACTACCTGGGAAAAGAAACGGTGCAAAACCTGATGGTGTTTCGCTTTGCCAACGCGATCTGGGAGCCGCTGTGGAATCGGCAGTTTGTTGATAACGTGCAGATCACCGTGGCAGAAACTGTGGGGCTGGAAGGACGGGCAGGCTACTACGAGACGGCAGGGGCACTGCGCGACATGGTGCAAAACCACCTGATGCAGTTGTTCTGTCTGACGGCAATGGAACCGCCGAGCTCGCTTGATGCAGACAGCATTCGTAACGAGAAGGTGAAAGTGCTGCAAGCCACTCACCTGGCAGATTTAGAAGACCTGAGCCGGTCTGCAATTCGCGGACAATATGCAAACGGCTGGATGGACAATCACGAAGTTCCCCCCTATCGCCAGGAAGAAGGTGCTGATCCCAACTCCACGACGCCTACTTATGCAGCAATCAAGTTCTATATCGATAACTGGCGCTGGAAAGGCGTTCCCTTCTACATGCGGACGGGCAAGCGGCTGGCGAAAAAAGTAACGGAAATCGCGATCGAATTCAAAGAAGTGCCGTTCTTGATGTTCCAGTCTGCTGCAAAGCAAGCGAGTCCAAACGTTCTGGTGATGCGGATCCAGCCGAACGAAGGCATTTCGCTGCGGTTTGAAGTCAAGACTCCCGGTACGTCACTGCGGACGCGATCGGTCGATATGGAT